>NZ_CDWWXA010000073.1:0-9807 GCF_977971845.1 Frankia sp. CeCAU1
CAGCTCCACCAGGGACCGGGCGAAGCCCTCGGCCGCCTCACGCGAGAAGACGTCCGGCCGGTGCGTCATGCGGAAGCCGAGCCGCTCGTCGGGCAGCACGGTGAGGCTGAGCGGGTAGTGAGTCGCCTCAAGGCCGCCCACCGCCTGACTGATCTTGAGACCGTCCTCGCCCGGAGCCCGCCCGGGCGAATCGGATGGGTAGCTCTCGTAGGCGAACAGCGTGTCGAAGGTCGCCCCCGCACCGGCCAGCCGCTGGATCTCGGCCAGCCCCAGGTACTGGTGAGCGATCAGAGCCGACTGCCGGTCCTGCAGGGCCGCCAGCATCGAGGTCACCGGCTGGTTCGGGTCCAGCGGCACCCGCACCGGCACCGTGTTGACGAACAGCCCCAGCATGTCCTCCACACCGGGCAACTCGGGCGGACGGCCGGCCACCATCGCCCCCAACACCACATCCGAGCGCCCGGCCAACCGGCTGACCAGCATCGCCCATACGCCCTGGATCAGGGTGTTCAACGTCAGCCCATGACCGCGGGCCAGGCCGCGCAGCGCCGCCGTCAGCTCCTCACTCACCGAGAAGCGCACCCGACCGGGTTCCGGCGAGGCCTGCGCCGGATCGACCGCAGCGACGAGTGTCGGCCCGTCGACCCCGGCCAGCTCCTCCTGCCACGCCGTGCGGGCCTGTTCCCGATCCTGTTGCCCCAGCCAGGCCAGGTGATCCCGGTAGGGCCTCACCGGCGGCAACCCGTTCAGTCGCCCACCGCTCCGGTACACGGCGAACAGCTCACGCAGCAGCACCGACAGCGACCAGCCGTCCAGCAGAATGTGGTGGACTGTGATCACCAATCGATGCCGCCGCGCGCCGAACCGGATCAGCAGGAAGCGCAGCAACGGCGGCGCAGCCGGGTCAAACCGGCGGCCGTGCTCCTCGGCCGTCGCCTCGCCGGCCCGCACCTGTGCCGTGGCTTCCGGCAGCCCCGACAGGTCCGTCTCCGACCAGGGCAGCTCCACCTGCCTGGCAATCACCTGTACCGGCTGGTCCAGCGCCGCGGGCTGCCGGAACCCGGCCCGCAGGTTGGCATGCCGGTCCAGCAGCCGCTGGCCGGACTGCCGCAGGATCGCGGCGTCGAGCGGACCCTCGATGTCCAGTACGGCCTGCAACGCGTAGACGTCGGAGCCCTGCTCGTCATACAGGGCGTGGAAGAGAAGCCCTTCCTGCAACGGCGACAGCGGCCACAGATCCTCTATCTCCAACTGAGCCACCGTGCTTCTCCTCTCGAGTTCCGCGAAGGTTCAGCAAGAAGGACGTCAGGCGCCGACCCTGTCGTCGACCGAGTCCGTCGCCTGCCCGGCGAACTGGGTGAAGTACAACTCCGCATAGAGCCCGCCCGCCGCCAGCAGATCTTCGTGCGAGCCCTGCTCGCGGACACCGCCCGCGTCGATCACCAGGATCTGGTCGGCCTCGCGGATGGTCGACAGCCGGTGCGCGATCACCAGGGAGGTACGGCCTGCCAGCGCGCTCTTCAGGGCCCGTTGGACGGCGGCTTCGGACTCGGAGTCCAGGTGAGCGGTGGCCTCGTCGAGCACCACGATCGACGGCGCCTTCAGCAGCAGCCGGGCCAGCGCCAGCCGCTGCTTCTCACCGCCGGACAGCCGGTAGCCGCGATCCCCGACGACGGTGTCCAGGCCGTGCGGCAGCGAGGAGATCAGATTCCAGATCTGCGCGCCCTGGCACGCCCGCACGATCTCCTCGTCGGTCGCGTCAGGCTTGGCATACGCCAGGTTCCGCCCGATGGTGTCGTGGAACATGTGCGCGTCCTGGGTAACCACCCCGACCGTGTCACGCAGTGATTTCAGCGTGAGGTCCCGCAGGTCGTGACCATCGATCCAGACTGTCCCAGCGATCGGGTCGTACAACCGGGAGACCAGATGGGTGATCGTGCTCTTCCCGGCGCCCGAGTGGCCGACCAGCGCGGTGAGCTTCCCCGCCGGAGCCCGGAAGCTGATCCGATCCAGCACCATCGCGGTGGTCCCGGTGCGCTCGGCGGACGGCAGCGCGATCGATTCGAGCGAGGCGAGTGACACCTCGTCGGCGGTTGGGTAGCGGAACGACACCTCGTCGAACTCGATCTCCGGCGCGGCCGACGAGGCGGACGGCAGCGCGATCGCGCCGGGGCGTTCGGCGACGAGCGGCCGCAGGTCGAGTACCTCGAAGACCCGGTCGAAGCTCACCAGCGCGGTCAGCACGTTGAGCTGGATGTTGGAGAGCTGGTTGATCGGGCCGTACAGCCGGTTGAGCAGGACCGCGAAGGCGGCAAGGGTGCCGAGCTGGAAGTCGTCGTGGATGACCAGAACACCGCCGATGCCATAGACCGCCGCGGTGGCGAGCGAGGCCACCATCGTCATCGCGACGAAAAACACCCGCCCATATACGGCGGTCCGCACGTTGATATCGCGGACCCGCGCCGCCCGGTCCTCGAACTGCCTGCTCTCGGTCGCGGGCTCGCCGTAGAGCTTGACGAGGATCGCGCCCGCCACGTTGAAGCGCTCGTTCATCATCGTGCTCATCTCGGCATTGAGCTGCATGCCCTCCCGGGCATACCGCTGCAGCCTGCGGCCGACGACCCGGGCCGGCAGCATGAAGCACGGGACGAGCGCGAGCACGACTATCGTCACGACCCACGACAGGTAGAACATCGTGACTATCACCAGGACCAGCGACAGCGCGCTGGACACCAACACGGTCAGCAACTGCGACATCGCCTGCTGCGCCTCGATCACGTCGGTGTTCAGCCGGCTGACCAGCGAGCCGGTCTGCGCCCGAGTGAAGAAAGCGATCGGCTGCCGCTGCACGTGGGCGAAGACCCGGGTCCGCAGATCATAGATTATCTGCTCGCCAAATCGCGCGGAGAGCATCCGCTGAGCGATTCCCAGAAAGGCATCCAGAAGGGCGAGTGCCGCGACGACCGAGGCGACTACGACGACCAGCCTGGTGTTCTCCTTCAAAATGCCGTCGTCGATGAGGAACTTGAGTAGCAGTGGATTGGCCGCAATACTCGCGGCCTCGAGTGACCCGGCTGCCAGCAGCAGCACCAGGCGCCACCGATAAGGCTTGGCATAAGGCAGGATCCGGCGCATTGTACCCGGCCTGATCTGCTGCCGGGTAATCGGTCGGTCACCACCCACCCCGCGGATCATCATGGGGCCCGGAGCTCCGAGCGTCATCACCGACCTCCTAAACACGGGACCCGAAGTAGTGGCCGCGGTATCGGTTCAACCGTACCTAGCGGAGTTTGCGGCAACCACTGTCCAACTGCCGAAAACTCACGGTGAGCCGTATCAGCGCCCAATGAGGCCGGGATGGATGTCGGCCAGCGAAGGTGTGCCGGTGAGGGTCATCGCGTCGGTGAGTTCCTCGATGAGAATGCCCAGCACATGAGCTGCGCCTTCCTGCCCGCCGACCGCCAGGCCATGGAGGACTGGCCGGCCCACGAGCACTGCGGCGGCCCCCGCCGCCAGGCAGGCCAGCACGTCCCGGCCCCGCCGGATGCCACCATCGACCAGGACCGGGCAACTTCCCGCCACCGCCGCCACGATCTCCGGGAGTACCTCGAAGGTCGCGGGGACACCGTCAAGCTGGCGGCCCCCGTGGTTGGAGACCACGATGCCGTCCACCCCCGCACGTACCGCCCGTTCCGCGTCCGAGGCCGTCAGGATGCCCTTGACCAGCACCGGCAACGAGCTGATCGACCGCAGCCAGTCGATCACCGACCAGTCCAGGGTCGGGTCGAGCTCGGCGCTGGCGTGCGCGGCGGGCGAGGAGAAGCCATCCCCGTCGAGGTTGACCGGCACGATACCCGGAGGCAGCCGGAAGTCGTTGCGCACGTCGCGCAGCCGGCGGCCAAGCCGGGGCGCGTCAACGGTGAGAACCAGCGCATTCATGCCCGCCCGCTCCCCGTGTTCGATCAGCCGCTGCGTCCGGAAGCGGTCACGGAAGCAGTACACCTGGAGCCACAGCGGGGAACCTGCGGCCGAGACCAGCTCCTCGAAGCGGCGCCCGGCCATGGTGGAGACGACGACGGGCATCCCGACCGAGGTGGCGGCCCGTACCGTGGCCAGTTCCCCATCTGGGTGAGCCAGCGTGTGGAAGGCCATCGGGGCGACAGCCAGCGGCGCCGCCCACCGGTCACCGAAGATCCTGGTGGCGATGTCGGGGTCGGGCGCGCCGCGCAGCACGGTTGGCCGCAGCCGGACGTCGTCAAATGCCGCCGTGTTAGCCGCGAGCGTCCGTTCCTCCCCGGCGCCGCCCGCGCAGAAGTCCCAGACCGGACGGTCCAGCCGGGCCCGGGCCAGGTTCTCGTAGTCGCCGAGCGTCAACGCGGTCATCCCAGCCTCCGAGATCACTGCGCCAGATCAGGGCGCAGCGCGCTCGCGCCGCGCAGATACACATGCCTGATCGGCGGGCGCGCCCCGTCGACCTCCACATGCGCCATCAGCCGTACGACGCGCGGCAGCGCCCCGGGCACACCGATCTCGCTGGCGCAGATCATCGGTACCGTGTGGAAACCAGCCTTCCTGGCGGCCAGCGCGGGGAACTCGGCGTCCAGATCCGAGGTCGCGGTGAACAGCACACTGATCACGTCGTCGGTCACCAGCCCGTTGCGGATGAGCACCTCGGTGACCAGCTCGATCGTCGCCTCGAAGATGTCCTCTCGCGCGTTCGCCCCGACCTGCGTGGCACCGCGGATCGCTCGCACAGTCATACCCGCAGCGTCACTCGGATCCAGACTCACAACAATGGCGTCCAGAAATTTTTCGCCAGCACCATCGGATGCCTTTTCGACAGTCGGCAAGAACGGTTGGAGCGATATAATCGTTCACGGGATCACTCCGTGGCCCAGCGACGGAAACTGACTTCCTGAAAGAGCCCCGAATATCGGTCCGAATCCGATTCCGATTCCGGGTACTCTGCATCTTCTCTTCACTCGGGTTACACCCACGGTGGCTGACGGCACGCGGCCGAGGTGGTGCCCGGCACGGCACGGAGCCGAGCCGTGGAACTGGCACAAGGCCGTAGAACTGGCACGCACCAGCGGCGCCATCGTACTGGGCTGACATCCACAGAACCAACCGGCCCACACAGACAACCGGCCCACACATGGTCCACCATGTGTGGGCCGGTTGCTTTTGGACGCGACCGGTACGGCTGGCCTAAGCGTCGGCGGGCAGCCAGAACATGCCGTCAGCCGACGAGACCAGACCGCCGGGGAACAGCGGGGTCTCCGGCTCGGCGTCCTCACCGAGCAGCGCGCGCATCTGCATCTGCGAGCCCTCGTGCATGACCCCGCGGATCACCTGCGACTTCATGAACGGCACCATGCTCTCGCTGTTGTTGGCCACGAGCGCGTCGACCGCGGTAGTGAAGTCGGCGGTGTTGGCCTGCAGCCGGAGGGCCAGGGCGTCGGCGTCGGTCAGCGCGGATTCCCCCGACGACACGCCGCCGATCAGCTCGACGAATGCCTCCAGCTCGGGCTGGCTGTTCCCGGTGACCTTCTTGGCCTGCCAGAAGTAGGAGTCCTCGCTGTGATGCATCTCGTAGAACGACACCAGAAACTCGTAGAACACGCCGTACTCTCGGCGGTAGCGGGCCTCGAACTCCTGCATAGCGGTCTTCTCGTCCACAATCTCGGCGAGGACGCTGTTGATGGACCGGGCCGCGAGCAGCGCGCTGTAGGTCGCGAGGTGCACGCCGGAGGAGAACACCGGGTCCACAAAGCACGCGGCGTCGCCGACCAAAACCATCCCGGGACGCCAGAACGTCGTCTGATGATAGGAGTAGTCCTTGCGTACCCGGAGCTGGCCGTACTGCCCGGTGGTGACCCGCCTGGCCGGCGCGAGGTAATCCGAAATCATCGGGCACTCCTCAATGAGCGCCTTCATGGCCTGCTCGGAGTCACCCTGGACCTTCTCCGCCATTTCCGACCGTACGACCGCGCCGACGCTGGTCAGCGTGTCGCTCAGCGGGATGTACCAGAACCAGCCGCTGTCGAAGGCCACACACAGGATGTTGTTCCGGTTGGGCTCGGGCATCCGCCGGCCGCCCTCGAAGTAGCCGAACAGGGCCAGGCTGCGAAAGAACTCCGAGTACTGCCGGGTGCCGCCAACCCGATGGTAGATGCGGCTTTTGTTGCCGGTGGCGTCGACCACGAAGGAGGCCCGCGCCTCACGCCGGTTGCCGCCGTCGTCGGTGTAGCGGATGCCGACGACCCGGTCGCCGTCCTCGATGACGTCGGTGGCCGAGCAGCCCTCGTGTACTTCGGCGCCGACCCGGCGGGCGTTCCGCAGTAGAATCTCGTCGAATTTCGACCGTTCAACCTGATAGGCGAACGAGGTCGGCCCAGCCATCCGCGACGACACCGAGAAGGCGAACGTCCACGGCTCCGGGGTGGCCCCCCATCTGAAGGTACCGCCGCGCTTGAGCGGGAAGCCGGCTTTGGCCAGTTCGTCGGCGGCGCCGGTCAGCCGGCAGACCCCGTGGATAGTGGAGGGTAGCAGCGACTCGCCGATCTGGTAGCGCGGAAAGTGCTCCTTCTCCAGGACGAGGACTCGATGCCCCTGCATGGCCACCAGCGCGGCCAGTGTGGAGCCGGCGGGTCCGCCGCCAACGACCACCACATCAAATTCCGCAGAATCTGTCACGGCCATCTCCCACCATTTTTTCCGAGCCCTTTAAGCCCGCTTGACCAAATTTTCAATCTAGTTTCGAATTTTCTCAAATAAATGTCAAGGACATTCTTCCGACAACGACTCCGCCGCCTCCTGCCCGGCTGGTACGGCTGGTACGGCTGGTTCCCCGCGACTCGGCGCCACCAGTATCAGGCCGGCGATGAACATCGTGATCAGCACCATGAGAACGAGCATGGTGAACGGTTCCCTGCCGCCGCGGCGAGCCCCATATTCAGCGCGATCAATGCCGGTGAATCCCGGTGTCCACCAGGATGGTGGCCAGCCCCCCTGGCGGGAGTCCAGTCCGCTCAGCCGTGGCGCCGTGAGTCCTCTCCTATCGTCCAACCGCGCGATCTCGGCACTTGAACAGCGGCTGGCTATCCTTGCCGCTCGGCCATCTGCGGCAGACCGCGGCGTACAACCGGTGGTATTCCGCCGGCTCCTCCCGACGACGCCGGCTGATGGACGGGCTCAAACCTTCGAAATCGCCCCCGTATCAAAAAATCGAGGCGCTACATCCGCTCTTTCGCTACTCTGCCTCCGAGGAGACACGATGCTCGCCGTCCCGGAGTTCCTCCGCGAGCAGGCACCATATATCAGCATACCCAGAGAAGAGATCGGCGATGGCTTCCCTGCAGTGGGGTGGAACGTTTTCGATGATCTTTTTTTTCTCCCGAGCCGTGACCGTGCAGTAGCTCAGGACGTGAAGCACCATCCTTCCTACCTCGTTGTACCTCAGTGACGGATCCTTCCGCAGAACATCAAAGAGAGAGAAAAGTTCATCCAGCGATCTCCTCTCTTTTCGTCCCGAGCTGAGGTTTTTACGCATCGCCATGCGTCGCCTGAGGTTCACCGTGTCGACGTTCCGCTGCTTTACGGGGACCGGGCTTGCTCCCCGGAGAACTCGATTCTTTACGTCCGCCACCGTAGTCGGAGAGATCCCGGCTTCCCTTGCGATCTGCCGAAGAGAGGCGGCGGGATTTGCTTTGATCAGTTCGCTGGCCCGCTCCCTGCCCTCCACAAAGCTCAACGGCCTCGTACGCCCATCCATACCAATCCTGCTCGTGAACTGAGGGACGCTTTCGGCCAGGCTCTGGCGGATTTCCGAGACCTTTTTCGCGGAAACTCCGACTACCGAGGCCACAGCTCTGTCCGACCACTGCGGACGGCACGCGATAATACGCTTCGCAGCGGCCACCCGATCCGCCATCGTGAGCGGCAGGCCGTGCGTGACGTTTGCGGCGACCGCCAGGAGAAAAGCGTCTTCGACGTTGCCATCAAAGAACTGCACCCTGATATCTTCCTCACCACGAATCGCGGCGGCCCGTAGCCGGTGGATTCCATCGACCACCCTCATCGATCCCCGATGCACGATGATCGGCGGCAACACGGCTTCCGTCTCGGCCAGTATCTTGACATGATGCCCGACCTCGCCGGCCACGCGAAGCGACTCGGAGGTGGTGAGTGAATTTATCGGCAGTAGCTCAACGGTGGTGTTCTGTAGTTCGTTCAGCAGTTTTCTCAGATAGGACCAGCCATCGCCTCCGCGCCCTTCCGTCCCGTTTTCAGAAATCACGTGCTCTTCCTTCCTGAAGAGTTCCAAGGGATAAATTTACGGGTAACTCTGGCGTGGATGGATGAGAACTATCCGCGAGGCTTGAGCCGAAAGACTCCCTCGTGACGAAGGCCAGGTGAAAGGCGCTCCGGCGGGCTTCCCGGCAGGAGGGCCGAAGGTCCACGGGCCCGGTGGGCACCCGGGCCGAACGGGTGGGTATCGACCAGGCCTGGCCCGGAACGCCATCCGGGCTCGGGACCGGTGTCCACACCAACTTCGGCCGCTCAACGTGGTCACCCAGGTGACGCCTCATGGTTGATCTTGAGCGTCTTCATGAACCTTGACGAAGAGCAAAAGATTACCAAACAACAACGAATTTGATTACACATGAGTATTAATCGCACTAGGGTTGGCACCTACAGTCGACAAATAATGTGGGTGACGGCCGGCAGTAAAAATCCGTGCTGTCTCACGGGCGGGCCGAAGGTGAGAGCGGGAATCGAGGAAACGTAAGGAGGAACGAATAATGGACGTCTAGACCACCATAGTTCGAAGCCCCCAGCGAAGATCTTTATGGCGGCCTTCTGGATGGCCCCTCACGGAACCCCCCTCAAGAAGATCCGAAAAGACAGAACGATGCCCATGAGACGGACCTCACGCTAGCACCGATACCCCGCGCCTCGCAAGCTTTGTCCTCGCAATCCTTCTCCGTGGAGTTTGCCTAAAAACAACCGTCCAAATTGCCAGGTTTGTCGAGGGCCTCACGCTCTGCCACTGACTCGCCGGGCCGCACCGGTAAATATCTCGGCCCCTGCTCGGATACCCGGGATGAATGTTTCATCATGCGACCACTGTTTGCGCAGGTAGCAGACTAGATCAAAGTTCTGGTTCCACCCTTGAACGCCGTCCCCTTAGAACGCGTTTGAGGTCGTCGTGCGATAACTCTCCGTACCAGCCAGGGCGTACGACGGGTATGCCTTGCCGGGAAGAGGCCCGATGCCGTCCGCCAGGAGCATGGGACGTGTCCATTCAGGGTGGGCGGCCGTAGCCCGCTGACTTTGGGGTTTGTATTGGGGAGGTACGTTGGGCTCGTTGCTTGGTCCTGGTGGTTGGACGTGGAGGATCATGGGTCGTGGCTGACCCGTCCGTGTCGTGGGGCCGCGTCTTGCGGCAGCCGAGGAGCTGGCCGGCGAGTAGGTCGCGGCCCGGGCGGTGAACGACAAGCTGGCCGCGACGAACGAACGGCTGCGGCGGGCCGTGGCGGACGCGGCCGAGCCTCACGAGACGGAGTTGGGCGCGGCACGGGCCGAGCGGGACCGGGCACGTGAGCGGGTCGAGAAGCTCGATGTTGCCAACCTGCGGCGGCGGTTGTCGATGGACAGCACAAACCCCCGGTGCTGTCGTCGAAGGAGCCGATCGGCGCGGTTGCGCGTTTCAGATGGGATCAGATACTCTTTCGGGCTGGTTCAGGTCGGGGGTGTAGCCGGACCGGTAGCAGACCATCCCGACCACACTCACCCGCCCGGACC
>NZ_CDWWXA010000073.1:10008-10923 GCF_977971845.1 Frankia sp. CeCAU1
CGCCCGGACCCACCCCGACCGGGTACCCGCACCACCGGGGTCACCCCACGCCGCGCCCACGTCCACCCCGTGGCGGCCGCAGGCCCTGCCCTGTCTCGTCGAGGAAACAGACCCGGGCATCCCGGGCCGCCGCCGTGGTTGTAGCGCCGGCCACTCCCACTTGACCCACTCCCGCGCCGCGGTGTCGTCGCGTTCCAGCGCACGACGGGCCGGCATCCGACCGACCAGCCGTGCCGGCTACGCCTCTCGATTCCCAGGCGCGATACCCGCAGCCCGCCGTTTTCGGGGTCACCTTGAATTCCCGCGCCATCTCCGTTCGGGTCGTTCCCGCCGCGAACCGGTCAGCCGCAGCCATCCGGACCCGCTCCCGTTCCACCTGCTCCGCGGGCGTCAACCCGCACCCGTCGCACGTAGCTGTTCAGCTGAGGTCGAGGCTGAATGTGCTGTTCAGGCCGGGTGTGCGGCAGGTGGGAGCCACGCGCCGGTGGTGAACAGGCGGGTGAGGGCATCGAGGGTGTCGACGCCCCACTTGCTGGCGGTCGACAGGTAGGACTGCACAACGGCGAAGTCCGCGAGGCCTTGGAGCGTGCGCCAACAGCCACCGGAGACCCGCTGCTGGATCTTGACGGGGCGGACGTCGCGTTCCGCGAGATTGTTCGAGAACGGGACCGTCAGGTCGGTCGCGAACCGCAGGATCATGTCCTCGTAGCGGCGGAACCGGCGGATCAGTGTCCGGGCGTCGGTGGCGAGCGGGCTTCGTTTCCCGTGGTTGTCGGTCTCGCCGCGGGCGAGCGCTCCTCGGTAGTGGTTACCGGATCCCGGTCAGGATGGCCGGGGTGAGGGCATGGTGGCCGGCCGCGCGGGCGGCGGTCGCGGCGTGGTGGGCGTCGAGCAGGGTGGTGGCCAGGGCGTCGG
>NZ_CDWWXA010000073.1:11349-24502 GCF_977971845.1 Frankia sp. CeCAU1
GACCCGGGGCAGGAACGCGGCCTCCAGCAGGCGGGCGGCCCGGCCCCGCACCGAAGCAGCCCAGCCCGTGGAGACCGCGGCGCCGACCAGGACGGCCAGGACCCGGGCGGCCCGGCGGACCGGCAGGTGATGGGCGCAGACCAGCCACGCCGCCCGCGCGAGCAGACCCGGCCCGTAGCCGACCCGGCCGGTCACTCCCGTCGGGCTGGAGGCAGCGGTCGTCGCCGTGCAGCACGGGCAGACCCTGGCCACGACCCGGTACTCGGTCACCTGCGGCCGTGGCGGCGGGAGCGGGACGTCGAACACCTGGTGACGGCGGACCCCGAACACCGGCGCGTCCGCGAGCGACCCTCCACAGCCGGAACACGACGGCGGATCCAGCACGACGATCTCGTCCGGGTCGGTGACCATGTTCCGGGTCTGACCGGGCTCACCAGGCTGTTTCCCTCGTGGCCGGCCCGACGACGACCGCGACGACCGTTGCGGTGCCTTCGTGAACGGGCTGTCCGACGACGGCGGACGCGACGACGTCGAACTGTCCGCGCCAAGCCTGCGTTCGAGTTCAGCGACCCGTGCCGTCAACCGCTCGATCAGCGCGACCTGGTCCGCGACCAGGCGCACAAGCTCCTCGTAGCTCGGCTGACCCGCGGACTCCACCCCCACAAACTAGCCGATCTTGACCCGCCGGCCGGCAACCAGCCGAACCATCAACAGGCAAGATCCGCAAGACACCCGCTCAACTGAGCTGAACAGCTACCCTCGCACACCTCATGAAAAGGATCTATCACACACCCACCGCCATCACCAGGAACACTAACCCCACACACTAACCCCACACATTGACCATCAGTAAACCTCGTGAACACAGCCTGACCGAAGCCCGTGACCCTGTGACCACGCATTCCAGCCTACCGCGAAGAGCCATTTAACGTACGGCCATTGCCCCGTCGGCCGCCGGCCCGTCAATTGGTCGCGCCGGGACGAGCGGGTTCCGGCCTGATGGCCGTCGCCAGCTCGTCCCGGCGCAAACAGATTCAACTCTCGCTATTTTCGCGGGATGTTGTCAGCGGCGCAGCGGCGGTGTGACGGGCTCGGGCTGAGGGGCCCCGGCCGCCTGGACCGCGTCCGCGAGCAGTTGGCGCTCTTCAGCGGTCGCCAACAATCCCCCGGACGCAACAAAACGGGAGGCTACATAGTCCGCTTCGGTGGTGGGCACCGGCGCCCGGGTACGGACAGCCCGTATGCACACCCGTACCGCATCGGCGAGCACGACGAGCACGAGCAGAGCGAACACTATCGCCATGATCCCGTCCACGGTCGAGTTCTGGACTACTTTGTGCATGTCGCTGATGCTCCTCGCGGGCGCCAGAACCCTGCCGTCGTCGAGCGCGTCGGCATAGCGGTGCCGTTGGGCGAGGAAGCCGAGCTTGGGATCGTCCGAGAAAACCTTCTGCCAGGCCGCGGTGAAGGTGACGGCGACATCCCAGCCGAGCGGGACGCCGGGCACCCAGGCCCACCGCGCTCGCCCACTCTTGACGAACAGGGTGGTGGCGACCGCCAATGCGATGGCGGCAAGCATCTGGTTGGCCATCCCGAACAGCGGGAACAGCTGGTTGATGCCGCCGAGCGGGTCGGTTGCGCCGGTCCAGAGGAAGTAGCCCCAGGTGCCGACCACCAGCGCGCTGCTCAGCCAGACCCCGGGCCACCAGCTCACCCGGCCGATTGGCTTCCATACGTTCCCGAGCATGTCCTGCAACATGAATCGGCCGACCCGGGTTCCGGCGTCGACAGTGGTCAGGATGAACAGCGCCTCGAACATGATCGCGAAGTGGTACCAGAAGTCGGCGAGGCGGCCGCCACCGAATGCGCCTGAAAGGATGTTGGACATGCCGACAGCGAGCGTCGGTGCACCTCCGGTGCGGGCTACCAGCGTCGATTCACCGACGGCCCGGGCCGCGGAGTCGAGGGCGTCCGGGGTGATGGTGAAACCGAGGTCGGTGACCGCGGACGCAGCCGACGCCGCGGTCTTGCCGACGACCCCACCGGGCGCATTCATGGCGTAGTAGAGGCCCGGGCTGAGCACCGCCGCCGCGATCAGCGCCATCAGTGCGACAAGGGACTCGGTCAGCATCGCCCCATAACCGATGAACCGGACCTGGGACTCCTTCTGGATCATCTTCGGCGTGGTGCCGGACGCGATGAGGGAATGGAATCCGGACAGGGCACCGCAGGCGATGGTGATGAAGACGAACGGGAACAGGCTGCCGGCGAACACCGGCCCGTTTCCCCTGGTCGCGAAAGTACTGACTGCGTCCGCCTGAAGTACCGGAAATTCGACGAGAACGCCGATGGCGAGCAGCCCGATGGTGCCGACCTTCATAAAGGTCGAGAGGTAGTCGCGGGGCGCGAGCAGGAGCCACACCGGCAGCACCGAGGCGACAAAGCCATAGCCGACAAGGCAGGCGACCAGTGCCTTCGGGCTGAGTGTAAAGGCGGAGGCGAGGGCGGAGTCCTGGATCCAGCGGCCGCCGACAAGGGCCGCGAACAGTCCGGCGACACCGACGGCGGTGGCCTCAGCGACCCGGCCGGGTCGCAGCACCCGCAGGTAGACGCCCATGAACAGGGCGATCGGGATGGTCATCGCGATCGAGAAGGTGCCCCATGCAGAGGCGGCGAGCGCGTTCACCACGACAAGCGCCAGCACCGCCAGCAAAATGATCATTATGGCGAAGACGGCGACCAGTGCCGCCGTCCCGCCCACCGGGCCGATCTCGTCGCGCGCCATCTGGCCCAGGCTCTTGCCGTCCCGCCGCATGGAGAAGAACAACGTCACCATGTCCTGCACGGCACCGGCGAAAATAACACCGGCGATGATCCAGATCGTCCCGGGCAGATACCCCATCTGTACGGCGAGCACCGGGCCGACGAGCGGACCGGCCCCGGCGATGGCAGCGAAGTGGTGGCCAAACAGGACCCGCCGGTCGGTCGGCTGGTAGTCGACGCCGTTGTCGAGGCGTTCGGCCGGCGTTGCCCGGCTGTCATCCACCCGCAGCACCCGGTTTGCGATGAACCGGGCGTAGAAGCGGTAGGCGATGGCGAAGGATCCCAGGCCGGCGAGCAGGATCCACGCCGCAGAGATCGACTCGTGGCGGGACATCGCGAGCACAGCCCAGCTGATCGCGCCGACCGCCGACACCGTGGTCCAGATGGCTATCGATCGGAGCCTGCCGGTCCTCCGGCCATGGCCAGGCGCACGACCGCCGCCAGGCGGAAGGCCGGTTCCGGCAGTATCGAGATGGGTAGTCATACGATGCGTCCCTTGGCGAGAGCGGCCAGGCCGAGCAGGTCAGCGAACCCGACATCGGGCGGCAGGTCGGTGCTGAAGCGCCGGAAGCCGAGCCGCGAGCGGCAGTCGACTGTGACATCGCGGCCCAGGAGGAACGGATAGGCGAGTGGATGGGCTACGGCGCTGCCACCGGGATCCGCGTCCACCGGGCGGAAGCCCCGGTGCCGCGGCACGAGCGCCCGCGGCGCGGGGCGCAGCCACAGTTGACCGGTGCAGGCGCAGCACAGCCCCAGCGGGGCCCAGTCAAAAATAACTACCTCGCCCTCGCGGAGCGCCGCCCGGGCCCGGTCGGTGAACTGGATCACCGCAGGCCTTCCGGCGCCGTCCCCCGGCTGTCCAGCCGCCAAGCGGCTGCGGTCAGCAGCGCGCTTAAGGGCACCCAGGCAAGCTGATACCAGTAAAAGAACGGCACCCCGGCCAGCCGTGGCTCATCCTGCGCATAAAGCGGGACCGCCAGCAGGGCTGCGAACGGTGTCCCGAGACACGCGACCGCGACGGTTCGCCGCCGACGTGCCGCCGCGCGGGCCGGACGACCGGCGGCCGGCCGGTCTGTTGCAGGCACGGGCCCTGCCGGGATGCCTGCCGCGGAGTTTGCCGGGACACCCAGCGGAGTGTCCCGGCCCTGCTCATCGTGCCACATCCTGATCTCCCTAAATTTTGATCTTCCTGGTGGGCCACCGGCCGGCCCAGGTACCCAGGCCGGTGGTCACGCATGCCGCGGTGGTGTCACCGGGAGAGTTGCTCTCCGCACCTCCGCGGTTTACGACTTGGTGAGCTACAGGTTTACGACTTGTTGCGGGATGATGTCGTGTCAACCGCGCCGGCTCGGTGCGCAACTGGAATAAGGACCGGGCGGGACGACCGGGCGGGCTTCCAGCGGCGGCCTCGCCGCGCCGTACGGGAAGCCGCGTGTAACGGAAGGTGTCGGATGGCCGACGGGACGACCGTGGCGGGATTCACCGTCGCGATAGCAGGCACTTCGTTACTATCGGTAAGGACGCGCGCGTTCCATCGGCGGGACGAGCTCCCCTCGCCGGAAGGGTGGGCGCTCGCAGGGCGCCCGTTCGGTGGTGTTCTGACCTGGTTCCTGCTCGGTGGTGCGATCTACACCGCATATACCTTCGCCGCGGTGCCCGGCCTCGTCTACGGGGTGGGCGCTCTCGGCTTCTTCGCGCTGCCCTACACGATCATCGTCTATCCGCTGGCCTTCGTGCTCCTCCCGCGCCTGGCGGAGACGGCTCGGCGCCATGGTTACGTCACGGTGGGCGACTACGTGCGGGAACGCCACCGGTCGCCGCTGCTCGCGCTCGCCGTGGCGCTGACCGGAATCGTGGCCACCACGCCGTACATCGCGCTGCAGTTGGTCGGCGTCCGCGCGGTGCTCGTTGCCGGCGGCCTCACCCCGCCTGGGCTGCCCGGCGACCTGGTGCTGGCCTCGGTGTTCGGGGTGCTCGCCGTCGCGACCTACCGCAGCGGCATCCGCGCTCCGGCACTCGTCTCGGTCGCCAAAGGAATTCTGATCTTTTTGGCGGTCTTCGCCGTGGTCGGACTCGTCCTAGCCAGGCTCGGCGGACCCGGCGAGATCTTTGCCGCAGCACAGCGGAACATGGCCGCGGACGGCTTGCCGGATCCGTCGCTCACTCTGGAGCCGTCGACGTTCGCCTCGTTCGCGAGCCTCGTGCTCGGCTCGGCGATGGCCCTGCTGGTGTACCCGCACGTGCTCACCGCCGCATTTGCGGCGAAGGACCCCGACGTCCTGCGCCGCTCGGCGGTCACCCTGCCCGCATGGACGGGCCTGCTCGGACTCTTCGGGCTGCTCGGCGTTGCCGCCTTGGCCACGGGGGTACGCACACCCCGCGGGCAGGCCGAAGCAGCTGTCCCTCTGCTCGTCCAGCAGCTGGCCCCACCGGTTGTCACCGGCGTCGTGTTCGGCGCGCTCGTTGTCGCGGCGCTCGTCCCCGCGGCGGTGATGTCGGTGGCGATCGCCATGCTCTTCGTCCGCAACGTATACGTCGAGTATTTTCACCCCACGGCCACCCCTAAGCATCAGGTCCGGGTGGCTCGCGCTGTCTCGCTGGTGACAAAGATCGGGGCATTCGCCTTCGTGCTCGGTCTGCGCGACCAGGATGCCATCGATCTGCAGCTGCTGGGCGGGGTCTGGATACTCCAGACCTTCCCGGCAGTCGGGATCGGCCTGTTCTCCACCTGGCTGCATCGCGGTGCGCTGCTTGCCGGATGGGCGGTAGGAATGGCGGCGGGAACCTGCCTGGTAACCTCCGGCGAATTCTCCGCGGTGGTGAACCTGCACCTGTTCGGGGCGTCCGTGCCGCTGTACACGGCGCTCCTCGCGCTCGGGCTGAACCTGGCGGTCGCCACCGCGCTCACCCCGGTCCTTCACCGCGTCGGCGTGGCCCGGAGCAGCCGGGCATCCCAGGTGGACCGACTCCCCCAGCCGGACGCGCCGGGATGGCGGTGAGGGCGGTGCAGGGCATTCCCAAAGATCCAGCAGCCGTCACTGCCGGCGACGCCGCCAGTCTGCTGCCGGCCGACAAGATCCAGACGAATCTTCACGATCTTGATCGGGAGACCGCCCTCGCGCGGCTCTTCAACACCCACTACGTCTCATTGGTACGGCTGGCCGCTCTCCTCGGCGCGGACGACCCGGAGGATATCGCCGCGCAGGCATTCTACGAGCTCTACCGGCGCTGGCGAAAACTGCGGGACTCGACCGCCACCCTGCCGTATCTACGTAGCATAGTCTGCAATCTCACCCGAATGCGACTGCGCCATCTCCAGGTTGTCCGAAAACACATGGGATGGCCATCAGACCAGGTAGAATCGGCGGAGACGCAAGCGCTACTGCGACACGAACAGCGAGCTGTAGTCGTCGCCTTACAGCGGCTGTCGCCGCGCCAGCGGGAGGCCCTGGTACTGCGGTACTGGCTCGATCTGAAGGAATCCGAGATAGCCGCAGTCATGGGGATTTCCTGCGGCGCGGTGAAATCCCATGTGGCGCGAGGAATGACGGCGCTGTCCCGCGCGATGGAGTCCCAGACATGACGTATCACACCGGGCCGCTCAGCGACACCGAACGACGGCTGCACGACGCCCTGGACGCTCTCGCCGGCGGCGTGCCCGTGTCGCCCGACGCCTACCGGCGGGCGCAGGCCACCTGGCGCCGCCGCGAGCGCCGCAGGCGGCTCATCCTCGCCGTCGTCATCGCGGTGGTCTTCACCTTCGCGAACCTGGTCGGCCTGTGGGCGCTCAACCACTGACCGGCGTGGAACTTCACTCGACCGCAGGCAGTGAGACATCC
This sequence comes from Frankia sp. CeCAU1, assembly GCF_977971845.1. NCBI lineage: Bacteria > Bacillati > Actinomycetota > Actinomycetes > Frankiales > Frankiaceae > Frankia > Frankia sp. CeCAU1. The sequence continues at coordinate 18,012 of NZ_CDWWXA010000073.1, forward strand.
GCATCGCTCCGCCTTGTGAATCCTCGCAAGCATGCTTACGCCGCACCTCGCCCCCTGGCGTGCGCTACCGTGGTGCTCACGGTATTAAGTGAACAGCAGCTAGCCTAGGGAGTGGTGATGAGCGGTCGGGTGATGGTGACGGGCGTCGGCATGGTGCCGTTCGCGACGCCGAGCAGGAGCGACAGCTACGACGTGCTGGCCGAGGGGGCGGTCAGGGCGGCGTTGGCCGATGCCGGGATCGACCTGGCGGCGGTCCAGCAGACGTACGCCGGCTATGTGTACGGCGACTCGACGAGCGGGCAGAAGGCGCTGTACCGGGTGGGGATGACCGGGGCGCCGGTGGTGAACGTGAACAACAACTGCTCGAGTGGGTCGTCGGCGCTGTTCCTGGCGCGGCAGGCGGTGGCTTCCGGGGCGGCGGACTGCGTGCTGGCGTTCGGGTTCGAGCAGATGCGGCGCGGCGCGCTGACGATGCAGTGGGACGACCGGCCCAACGCCTTCGAGCGGTTCGACGAGGTGGTCACCAAGGTGCAGGGCGAGGTCGAGGGGGTGCCGTTCGCACCGCGGTACTTCGCCGGTGCGGGTGCGGCCTACTGTGAGAAGTACGGGATGGACCCGGCGGTATTCGCACGGATCTCGGTGAAGTCGCGCCGGCACGCGGCCAACAACCCGTATGCGGTGTTCACTGATCCGGTGACCGTGGAGGAGGTTCTTGCCTCGCCGCGGATCCTCGGTTGGCTGACCCGGCTGCAGTGCTGCCCGCCCACCTGTGGCGCGGCCGCCGCGGTGGTCGTTTCCGAGGACTTCGCGCGCGCCCACGGCCTGCGCACCGATGTGGCGATCACCGCGCAGGCGATGACCACGGATACCCCGTCCTCGTTCGACGGGGACCTGATGCGCCTGGTCGGTTACGACATGACCGCGGCCGCCGCGCGGCAGGTGTACGAGGTGGCCGGGGTGGACCCGCTCGATGTGCGCGTGGTGGAGCTGCACGACTGCTTCACCACCAATGAGCTGATGACCTACGAGGCGCTGGGGCTGACTCCGGAGGGCACGGCGGAGAAGTTCATCGTCGACGGCGACAACACCTACGGCGGCCGGGTGGTGACCAATCCGTCGGGTGGGCTGCTGTCCAAGGGGCACCCGCTGGGCGCGACCGGGTTGGCGCAGTGCGCGGAGCTGGTGTGGCAGCTGCGCGGCGAGGCCGACAAGCGCCAAGTCGAGGACGTGACCGTGGCGCTGCAGCATAACATCGGCCTCGGCGGCGCCGCCGTGGTCACCCTCTACGAGAAGGTAGGCTGATCCAGACCGAGGAGACCGAGGAGACCGAGGAGACCGAGGGGGTTGTACCGAGGGGGTTGTCCTGCCGGACCGCACGCTTGCGCCGCCGCGCGGCACCCGCCCGCGTAACCGGCGGGCGCTGATCCTCGGCGCCGCCTCGGACCTGTTCGCCCGCCGCGGCTACGACCAGATCGGCATGACCGATCTCGCCGAAGCCGTGGCGGTCGGCCCGTCCGCGCTGTACCGGCACTTCTCCGGTAAACAGGACCTGCTCCGCGAGGTCATCGCCGCAGGCCTGGCCCCGCTGCGGCACCTGCTCGATGATCTCGATCTCGCCGACCGCGCCGACCGCGCCACGGCGTCGGCCCAGCTCGCCGCTCGCTGCCTCGACGAACGCCATATCGGCGTGCTCTGGCAGCGCGAAGCCCGCCATCTGACCCCTGACGACCATGCCCTGCTGCGCGCCGAGGTCCGCGAGATCGGACGCCGCCTCACCGGCCGGGTGCGCGCCGCCCGCCCCGAGCTCGACACCCCCACCGCGGACCTGCTCACCTGGGCGGTGCTGGCCGTGCTGATGAGCCCGTCCTTCCACCACCTGGACCTGCCCCGGCCCGCCTACGACGACCTGCTCGCCGAGCTCACCGACCTCGTGCTGGACACCCCGCTGCCCGGCACCTGCGCCGCATCGCCGCCACCACCGGCCGGACCGCCGTTGCGGCCGGCCTCCCGTCGCGAGGCGCTGCTCACCCAGGCGGTGCGGATGTTCGCCACCCACGGCTACGCCGGCGTCGGCATCGAGGACGTCGGCAACGCCGTCGGCATCACCGGCCCCAGCGTCTACCACCACTTCCCGAGCAAGCTGGACATGCTGCGCACCGCGTTCCAGCGCAGCACGGCTGCCCTGTTGATGGACGTCAGCGCGATCTATCGGACTTCGAACGGCGCCGCCGACGCCCTGCGCCGGCTGGTCGGCTCCTACATCCGGTTCACCCAGGCCCACCACGACCTGATCGGGCTGCTGATCACCGAAGTCGAGCACCTGCCGGAGGACGAACGCCACGCCGCCCGCCGGGCCCAGCACGACTACCTCACCGAATGGGTTCACCTGCTCCGGCTCGTGCACCCCGAGCTCGACCCCACCGCCGCCCGGATCCGGGTGCACGCCGCGGTCGCCGTCGTCAACGACACGGCCCGCACCCCGCACCTGCGGCACAACCCGGGCGTGCCGGGCGCGGTCGAGTCGATCTGCGGCCGGCTGCTCGGGCTCTGACCTGGCGCCTCCCGGGATTGCGCGCGACCGCGCCGGTGGCGCCGGTGGGTTTGATCAGGCCGAACGATGCGCATCCGCGGACAGATGCCGCACCGGCCGCGCCAAGCCCGAGTCCGCGACCAGTCGGGTGACGATCAGCGTGACGGTGTAGGTGGCGGTGGCGGTGGCAAGGATGGCGAAGCTCGGGGGGATCCGCGGGGCGAGGTAGCTGGTGGTCAGCCCGACCCAGGTCACCGTCACCGCGACCGCGGTGGAGATCATCATTCCATGGTAAGGGTGGGCGGTGAGCCGGTGGGCGGTGCCGGCGGGTGCGGCGAGCATACCGAGGAGCAGCAGGGCACCGACGGCCTGGGTGGCCTCGGCCGCGGTCGCCCCGACGAGGCCGAGGAAACCGACGCCGAGGAGGCGGACGGGGACATCTCGGGCGGCCGCGACCGCGCCGTCCAGGCTGGCGAACAGCAGGGGACGCCCGATCGCGATGGTGGCGAGACAGAGGATTACGGCGAGTATGGCAGCCTCCCAGGCGTGGGAGGCGTCCAGGCCGAAGATCGAGCCGAACAGGACGGTGACACCAGCGGTGCCGTTGCCGGTGTTGCGGTGGGTGGTGTAAAGGGTGAGGAAGAGCACCCCGAGGCCGAGGACCCAGGCGAACACGCTGCCGATGACGACGTCATCGGCGTGGCCGCGGGGGCCGCGGGCGCCGAGGGCGCCGAGGGCGCATCCGACGGCGACGGTGGCGGCGAACAGGCCGACGCGGGCGTCGATCCCGGTGGCCAGGGCGGCGAGTGCGCCGGTGAACGCCGCATGGGACAACGCGTCGGCGGTGAAGACCTGGGCCCGCAGGACGAGGAAGTAGCCGACGAGTCCGGCCGCCATGGCAATCCCCGTTCCGGCGATGAACGCATGCTGCATGAACGGGTGCTCGAACATCGCGGTCAGTCCGGTGTCCGCCGTGGCCGCGGTCATGCTGCTGCTCCGGTCGTCCGGGGGACGCGGGCGGCCCGGCCGAGCAGGTCGTGCGCGCCGACGGCGAGACGGGCGAGAAGGTACAGGCCGAAGGAGAAGCTGGTGATGAAAAAGCCGATCGGATAGGGCGAGTAGTAGGCCACGGTCAGCCCGGCCCAGGTGACCAGCAGGCCTAGCAGCACGGTGAGCGTGAGGCTGAGGGCCGGTCGGGTGGTGAGGACCTGTGCGGTCGCGGCCGGGATGACCAGCAGGGTGAAGACGAGGAGAGTTCCGGTGATCTGGCTGACCTCCGCGGCGGTACTCCCGAGCATGATCAGGAAAGCCACCGACAGACCCCGCACCGGCACTCCGGCGGCGGCGGCCACGGCTGGATCGAGCGAGGCGAACAGCAGCGGCCGCCCGATGAGCGCCAGCACTGCCAGGACCGCCACGGCGACGGCGGTCAGCGTGAGGACCATGTCGTCGGTGATTCCCAGGAAGCTGCCGAACAGCAGCGTGTTGACCCCGCCGAGGAATCCCTTGTACAGGCTGACGAACAGGAATCCGCAGGCCAGCGCGAACGCCTGGACGGTACCGATGGTGGCCGACTCCGCGGCCCGCCCGGCGGCTGCCCCGCCCGCCCCGGGGATGGCCGCGATGATCAGCGCCGCGGTGAGGCAGAAGGCGAAGTAGCCGTAGGTCGCGCCCAAGCCGAGCCAGATCGCCCCGGCCGCGCCCGGGAAACCGGCCACGGCGAGAGTGTGGCCGGCGAAGGCCTGGCGGCGTAGGACCATGAACCATCCGGTTGCCCCGGCGGTCAGCGCGACGATGGTTCCGGCCCGGAACGCGTTCACCATGAACGGGTAGGCGAACATCTGCCGAACGTCGCGGACCAGGTCCCACGACAGGCCCGCGTCGGTCGCGACCACAGCTGCAGTGATCACAGGTGGCCGGTCCCGTCGTGACGGTCGGCGTGTACGGCGGGCGGCTCGGGCTGGCCGACGACGACGAGGCGCCCGTCGGAGGTGGTCAGCACCTCGATGGGGGCCTGGTAGAGCCGGCTTAACGTCGCACTGGTGATGACCTCGGCGGGAGGGCCCGAGACCGCGCCGCCGCCGGCGAGGTAGATGACCCGGTCGAGGCTGGACAGGATTGGGTTGACGTCGTGGGCGACCATCAGCACGGTCACCCCCGCCGTCTGGCAGATGGTGCGGATGAGGGTCGCGACCGAGGCGGCGTTGGGCGGGTCCAGGCTGTCCAACGGTTCGTCGAGAAGCAGCAGCCGGGGCCGGCGGGCGAGCGCCTGGGCGATCAGAAGCCGCTGCTGCTCCCCACCGGACAGCCGGCCGATCGGCTGGTGGGCGTAGCCGGTGGCGCCGACCTGCTCGACGAGTTCGGCGACGCGCCGCCGCGCGGTCCGGGCACGATCTCCGCCGGGCAGCGGCAGACCCCACCGGTGGCCGTCGAGACCGAGGCGGACGATGTCAAGCCCCCGGATCCGTACCGACGGGTCGAAGCTCCGTCGCTGCGGCAGATAACCGACCTCGGTGCGGGCCCGCCCGGGATGCCGGCCCAGCACCACCACCCGCCCCGCGGCCAGCGGCAGCAGGCCAAGGGCTGCCTTGAGCAGGGTGGACTTACCGACGCCGTTGGGACCGAGGATCGCGACGAACTCCCCCGCGCCGGCCTCGACGTTCACCCCGCTCCACACCATCCGCCCACCGAGACGAACCGCCGCACCCTCGAACATCACCGCCGGCGCGGCCGGCCTGCCGGCGCTGACCGGCGCCACCGCCGCGTCAACCTCGGCGCTCGAGCCGTCGGTTCGAGGGTGCGCCACCGCCGCCATTCTCGTCACCTTCCGCTTACTTTCCGGTTGCCTGCGCCAGCGACCCGCGCAGGGCTTCCAACTGGGCGACCTGCCAGTCCTGGAACGACGCTCCGGCCGGGACAAGCGTCTCGGTGATGGTGGTCACCGGGATGTGGGCCGCCTTCGCCTCCTCGATCTGCCGCCGCACGTCCGGGGTGGCGTTCTGGCTGTTGTAGACGTAAATTTTGATCTTCCCGGTCTTGATCTGACTGTCGCTGGTGCTCTTGTCCGCGACAGTCGGATCGCTGCCCTCCGAGATCGCACGCAGGAAGGCCGGCGGGGTCAGCAGGTTCAGTCCGAGCGCTGGGGACAGCATCGCGAAGATGCTCTCCGAGGCCCCGACCGGCGTCCCGGCATACTTCTTCTTGATTGTCGCGATGAGATCGGTGTACGGCTTGAGGGTCGTGGCGGTGAAGGATGCCCGCTGCTGATCGAAGTAGCCCGAGTCGGCGGGGTCGATCTTCTTGTAGTCGGCGGTGACCTGGTCGATCACTTTCGCGACGTCATCCGGGTCGTACCAGCGATGCGGGTTGTCGCCGTCCTTCGCGCCGACCAGGTCGCCGACGGTCAGCGTCACCCGCCCGGTCGCCGGGTTGGCCGCCGCCAGCTTGCCCGCCCACGGGTCGTAGCCGACGCCGTTGTCGATGAACAGCCGCGCACCGGCGATCGCCCGGCCATCGGCGGGGGTCGGCTCGTAGTCATGCGGGTCGGCGTCGGGATTGTCGATGATGCTGGTGACCGCCACCCGGTCGCCCCCCAACTGGGCGGCGATGCTGCCCCAGAAGTTCTCGGCCGCCACCACGGTGATCTTCTTGCCGCCGGTGGCGCCGGTCCCGGTGTCCCCCGACGAGGACGTCCCACACGCGGCCACGACCATCGCCACGCCGGTGGCCACTACCCCCAGGCCGCGCGGCACCCGCCCGGGCCGCACCCGCCAGCGCCGCACCGTGACCAGCCGTGCACCATCCACCACGATCTCCCTGCTTGTTACCCGACCGGACCTGCTGGCAGGACCGGGATTCATTGCCGCAAAGGTAGTCGCTAATGGAAACCGTTACAAGTTCAAGTTCGAGCGGTCGGCGATGACGCGGGGCAAGCCTCACCGCCGTCCGCCCGTCCCCCGTC
>NZ_CDWWXA010000074.1:0-23807 GCF_977971845.1 Frankia sp. CeCAU1
GGGCCGCGCGTCGGGGCGGCCGAGCGGCGTGCCGGTACCAAAAATTACCTTCCGTAACCGCAAGAGGGGGATGTTACCTTCCGTAATCGCAAGATGGGGATGGGCCGCATGGGGGTAACGATTACACGGGGTGTTGGTGCCACTGCTTCCAGCTTCCGCCGTTTCGCGGCCGACGGTGGATCCCCTCGTGGGCGGAGCTCCCTTCCTTGCTGCCGGAATTCCGATTCGGTCCGTTCTGTTACCTTTTTTATCGCTGTAAGTGAGTATGCTGGTGCGATACGAGTTTCGGTGTGTCCCGTCTCAGTGGGTCGTGATCGGCGCCCGATGCCTGTACGTTCCTTAAGCGTGGCGGTCACCAACAACGCGGTGATCGGTGTGGCCTTGGGCTACATCGAGGCAAACCCGGACGAAGTGGACCTCATGCGGTCCTTGGTCGTGCTGGCTCTGCACGGGCCATCCATCACAGCCCGTAGCACGATGCCGGCCCATGTCACGTGCCGAGCCGCGATCGTGTCCCCGGACTGGCGGGTGCTGGAGATCCTGGAGCCGTCCACCGCGGTCTGGCGGATGCCCGGCGGTCATGTCGACGCCGACGACTCCTCGCTGCTCGGCGCCGCGCTCGGGCTCGCTGCGCGCCGGGCCGGTGTCGAGGCCGACGCGGTGATCCCGGGCGGGATCCTCCCGTTCGACGTGGAGGTCAGAATCGTCGACGCCGCGCCGATCCTCGGTGAACCCGAGCACGTGCACTACGACATGACCTATCTCTTCCACGTCGAGGACCGCAGCCTTGCGGTGCGGGAGAGCGCCACGACGCAGGTTCGGTGGGTGGCGCCCGAGCGGATTTCCGGCCAGCTGGGCGCGAAGCTGACCAGAGCGTCCCAGCAGGCCGGGCTGGTGCGCTGACCGGACCCGTGCGGGCCTGATCCGCTGGGGTGCCGGGCAACCCCGGGCCAGCAGCGCGGGCCAGCAGGACGGGTCAGCAGGACGGGTCAGCAGCGTGGGTCGGGGAGCCAGGTCTCGGCCCAGAGGGAGAGGGCCGCGACCGTGTCCGCGAGGTCCGCTCCCTTCGCGGTCAGATGGTACTCGGTCCGCGCGGGCGTGTCCGGGACGACGGTGCGTCTGACCATCCCTTCGGCTTCGAGTTCCCTCAGCCGTACGGAACAGAGCCGGTCGGACAGGTTGGGCACCGCCGTCGTGATCTCGGAGAACCGGGTTGCGCCGGCCAGCATCGCGCGCACGATGGCCCCGGTCCAGCGCCGCCCGATGGTCTCGACGGCATGGTGGTAGCGCGGGCAGAACGAGGACAGCTCCACCCTGATCAGCCTATGCTTGCCCGCCATCAGCCGGCCCGATCCGGTGATAGCGGCTTACCTTTCGTCAGCTCATGACGTCGTGGGGCGAGGAGCCCGGTTCGCGGCCGCCCCCGGCCCGATGCGCCGTCTGGTGCGCCGGTCAGCCGCTGAAGCGGGCGACCGCGCGCATCTTGTTCATCGCGTCCAGAGCCGCGACCTTGTAGGACTCGGCGAGCGTCGGATAGTTGAAGACGCTGTCGACAAGGTAGTCGATGGTGCCACCGCAGCCCATCACGGTCTGTCCGATGTGGACGAGTTCGGTGGCTCCCGTACCGAAGACGTGCACCCCGAGAAGGCGCCGGTCGTCCGGGCTGACCAGTAGCTTCAGCATCCCGTACGAGTCACCGAGGATGGCTCCGCGGGCCAGCTCCCGGTACCGGGCGATGCCCACCTCGAACGGGATGGCCTGCTCGGTCAGCTCGTCCTCGGTGCTGCCAACATAGGAGATCTCCGGGATCGTGTAGATCCCGATCGGCATCAGCTCGGCCCGCATGGCGTTGACGTCCTCGCCGCAGGCGGCGTACGCCGCGAGGCGTCCCTGTTCCATCGACGTCGCCGCGAGAGCGGGAAATCCGATCACGTCGCCGACCGCGTAGATGTGATCGACCTCCGTGCGGAAGTCCGAGCCGACCTTGATCCGGCCGCGGTTGTCCGCGGAGAGACCGGCCGCCGGAAGGTGGAGGATGTCGGTGAGCCCCTGCCGCCCGGCCGAATACATCACCGTGTCCGCCGGGAGCTTCTTCCCGCTCTCGAGCAGGGTGAGGGTACCGCCGTTGTGGCGTTCCACGGAGACGACCGACTCGCGGAAACGGAAGGTCACCGCAAGATCGCGGAGCTGATACTTCAACGCCTCGACGATTTCGAGGTCGCAGAAGTCGAGCATCCGGTCACGGCGCTCGACGACGGTCACCTTCGTGCCGAGCGCGGCGAACATCGAGGCGTATTCGATACCGATCACACCGGCGCCGACGACGACCATCGACCGGGGCAGTTTCTCCAGGGCCAGGATCTGGTCGCTGTCGACGACGGTCCGTCCGTCGAAGTCGACCGTGTCCGGCCGCGCCGGGCGGGTTCCCGTGGCGATGATGATTCTTTCCGCCTGGATCCGGCGGTCCTCGGTGTCCTCGCCGCCCGCCCGCACGTTCACGGTGTGCGGATCGACGAAGCTGGCCAGTCCCGTCAGCAGGGTGACGTGGTTACGGCTGAGCTGGTTGCGAATCACGTCGATCTCGCGGCTGATGACATGTCTGGTCCGCGCCGAGAGGTCACCGACGGTGATGTCATCCTTTACCCGGTAGCTCGACCCATACAGCTCACGCTGTGACATGCCGGTCAGATAAAGGACCGCTTCTCGCAGCGTCTTGGACGGGATCGTGCCAGTGTTGATGCTGACACCACCGATCATTTCCCGCTTGTCGACGATCGCGACCCGTCGGCCGAGCTTGGCCGCTGCGATCGCGGCCTTCTGCCCGCCCGGCCCGGATCCGATGACGAGGACGTCGTAGTCGAACATCGTCACATCCCCCGCAATCTATCGGTCTCCGGTGAACCCGAGGCTATCCGGCCGGACGGGTCGGATCGGCATGTTGGCCGTGCTTGTTACGTCCATTTCTTCTGGGAAATTTCTCGGGAGTCGCTTTACCTGCGGGTTATCACTTGAGGTAGGTGTCGCGAACCCGTCCGTGATGGCCGAGGTGTGCCGCCGCGTCCGCCATATGTGCCGGTGTGGTTCCGGCTGAGAGCTTTTCGAGTCCAACTGGTGGGAACCCGTCGAGGAGTCGCGACGCCAGGCTGCCGGGCCCTCGCCGCCGGGCTGGCAGACCCTGCCGCCGGGTCGACGTGCCGGGCCGTCGTGCCGGCAGGTGAAATTTGGGGCACCCGCCACCCGTAACCAACCCGCCGCCGACCCGTTAAACCTCTAGCGGGGGTCGTGGAGGCTGTCTGGGGGGTCTTCCACGGCCCCCGCCGCGCCGTCGGGCGCCGCCGTCGGGTTGCGCCGTCGGGACGGAACACCTCCGTGGGTCACGGAGGTGCCCGGGAGACGCGACGGTGGGGGAGCGGCCGCCCGACGAGCTTCGGCTACGGGTGGGTCATCGACAGCACGTCGAGCGCGGCGTCGAGCTGTGCCTCGGTGAGTTGGCCCGCCGCAACGTAACCGCGCTCGAGAACGACCTCGCGAATGGTCTTCTCCTCGGCGAGCGAGATCTTGGCGATCTTCGCGGCCTCCTCGTAGCCGATGTACTTGTTCAGCGGCGTCACGATGGAGGGGGAGGACTCGGCGTAGCGGCGGCAGCGTTCGACGTCGGCGACGATGCCGTCGATGCAACGGTCGGCGAACAGTCGGCTGATCGTCGACAGGATGTGGATCGACTCCAGCAGGTTACGTGCGATCACCGGCAGCATGACATTGAGCTCGAAGTTCCCGGCTGATCCGCCGAACGCGACCGCCGCGTCGTTGCCGACGACCTGGGCGACGACCTGACAGACCGCCTCGGGAAGGACCGGATTGACCTTGCCGGGCATGATCGAGGATCCGGGCTGGAGGTCGGGCAGCCGGATCTCGCCGAGCCCGGCTCGCGGGCCGGACGAGGCCCAGCGCAGGTCGTTTGCGATCTTGTAGAGCGAGAGGGCGATCACCCGCAGCACGCCGGACGCCTCGACGAGGCCGTCCCGGGAGGCCTGCGCCTCGAAGTGGTTGCGTGCCTCGGTCAGGGGAAGACCGGTGCTGGCGGACAGTTCCTCGATCACCGCGGCGGAGAAGCCGGGCGGGGTGTTGATGCCGGTCCCGACGGCTGTCCCACCGAGCGGCAGCTCTCCGATCCGGGGCAGTGCCACCTGCAGGCGCTCGACGCCGAGCCGGACCGCGGCGGCGTACCCGCCGAACTCCTGGCCGAGCGTCACGGGGGTCGCGTCCATCAGATGGGTCCGGCCGGACTTCACGACGTCGGCGAACTCGGTCTCCTTGCGACCGAGCGCGGTGGCAAGGTGCTCCAGGGCCGGGATCAGGTTGCCGACGATGCCCTGGGTGGCGGCGATGTGGATCGATGAGGGAAAGACGTCGTTCGAGGACTGCGAGGCGTTGACGTGGTCGTTCGGGTGAACCGGGCGGCCGAGGCGCTCGGAGGCGAGCGAGGCCAGCACCTCGTTGGTGTTCATGTTGGACGAGGTGCCGCTGCCGGTCTGGAAGACGTCCAAGGGGAACTGGTCGTCCCAGTCACCACGGGCCACCTCCGTGGCCGCGTCGACGATCGCCTCGGCGATGTCCGCGTCGAGCACGTCCAGCTTGGCGTTCACCGTCGCGGCGGCGGCCTTGATCCGGGCGAGCGCCGCGATGTGCGCGCGGGAGATCCGCTGGCCGGAGACGGGAAAGTTCTCCACCGCCCGCTGCGTCTGGGCCCGCCACCGGGCCGTGACCGGTACCCGGACGTCACCCATGCTGTCGTGCTCGATGCGGTATTCCTGCTCGCTCATGCGCCTGTTCTCCCGATGCTTGTCGCCCGTGCCCTGTACCGCCCGTGCCCTGTACCGCATACTGGGGCCGCGTGCCGGCGAGATGCCGCCTGGACGCGGCCCCAGGGCCGACCTTAGGACATGTCGGGACCCCTGCTATAGGGGGCCGCTCGGGGTCTCCGTCACCTTGCCTTCGGCGAGGTTCCTGAGGGGAACGTCGGGGCTTCGGCGCAATGCGGGGAAGGGTGGCTCCGACGAGTCTGGTGTGAGGGGCGGTCCGGGCTCAGCCGGCGGCGCGCTCGCGGGTACGCATCTCCCGGCGAAGCTCCGGCGGCAACGCGAAGAGAAGGTGCTCGTCCGCGGACGTGACCTCCTCCACATCGGTGAAGCCCCGCTCGGCGAGCCAGGCCATCACGCCGGTGACGAGTTCCTCCGGCACCGATGCGCCACTGGTGACCCCGACGGTCTCGACACCATCGAACCAGCTCAGGTCCACCTCGGTGGAGTCGTCCACGAGGTAGGCGGCCGGGGCGCCGGCGTCGAGCGCGACCTCGACCAACCGGACCGAGTTCGAGGAGTTCCGCGAGCCGACGACGATGACCAGGTCGACCGCGCCGGCGATCTCCTTGACGGCGACCTGGCGGTTCTGCGTGGCGTAGCAGATGTCGTCGCTCGGTGGACCCTGCAGATGCGGGAAGCGCTCGCGCAGCGCGTCAACCGTCGTCATCGTCTCGTCGACGGACAGTGTGGTCTGGGAGAGGAAAGCCACCCGCTTCGGATCGCGGACCTTCACCCCGGCGGCGTCCTCGGGCCCGTCCACGAGGTGGATGCGGTCCGGAGCCTGCCCGGTGGTGCCGACGACCTCCTCGTGGCCCTCGTGGCCGATGAGGAGGATGTCGTAGTCCTCACGGGCGAACCGCCTGGCTTCAGAATGCACCTTGGTGACCAGTGGGCACGTGGCGTCGATTGTGCGGAGCTCGCGCACCGCCGCCTCTTCGTGCACCGTTGGTGCCACTCCGTGGGCTGAAAACACGACGGTGGCGCCGTGCGGCACCTCGTCGGTTTCGTCCACGAAGATCGCGCCCTTGGCCTCCAGCGTCTTCACGACATGAAGGTTGTGAACGATTTGTTTGCGTACGTAGACCGGTGAACCATACAGCTCTAGTGCTTTCTCCACGGTCACGACGGCTCGATCGACACCAGCGCAGTAGCCGCGCGGTTTGGCAAGAAGGACCCGGCCCATGGGTGGGAGTCTACGCGGCGGCGGGCGGTCGGGAAGTCGGCTAGGCGATGCATCACCCGATGGCGACATCGTCCGGTCCGGCCGTGGCGAGGGCCGCCGACCGTTGTGGGGCGAGACTGTGGGGCGTGGTTGTGGGGCGAGGTTACGGTGCCCGGGTGGCACTGACATCGTCCCCGGAACAGCCGCTGCCGGTCCGCAGCGTGTCGCGCGCGCTGGGAGACTGGATCAACCGGCTGGGGCGGGTGTGGGTCGAGGGGCAGGTGACCGGGATCGTCCGCCGTCCCGGGATGGGAACGGTCTTCCTCACCCTGCGGGACCCGGTCGCCGACGTGTCCCTGCGGGTCACCTGCCCGCGCGCGGTGTGCGACGCGGTGGGGCCGGCGCTCGTCGACGGGGCCCGCGTCGTGGTGTGGGGCAAGCCGTCGTTCCACCCCGGCCGAGGCACGCTGGCCCTTGCGGTTGTTGAGATTCGCCCGCTCGGTGCCGGTGCGCTGCTGGCCCGGCTCGAACAGCTCAAGGCCACGCTGGCGGCCGAGGGGCTGTTCGCCGCGTCCCGTAAGCGGCGTCCTCCGTTCCTCCCGGCGGCCGTCGGCCTGATCACCGGGCGGGCCAGCGCGGCGGAGCGGGACGTGGTCGAGAACGCGCGCCGTCGCTGGCCGGCGGTGCGTATCGTGTTACGGGAGGTGGCCGTCCAGGGGCCTCTCGCGGTCGCCCAGGTCATCGACGCGCTGCGGGAACTCGACGCGCGTGCCGAGGTGGAAGTGATCGTCATCGCTCGTGGCGGCGGGTCGCTGGAGGATCTGCTGCCCTTCTCCGACGAGGCGCTGCTGCGGGCTGTCGTGGCTGCGCGTACCCCGGTGGTGTCGGCAATCGGACACGAGCAGGACACCCCTTTGCTCGATTTCGTCGCCGACGTCCGCGCCTCCACGCCGACGGATGCGGCGAAGAGGGTGGTGCCGGACGTCGGTGAGCAGGCGATCGCGGTCGCCCAGCTGCGGGCCCGGGCCCGGCGGGTCGTCGAGCACCGACTTGACCGGGAGGAACGTTGGCTGGCGGACACCCGGGGACGCCCCGTGCTCGCAACGCCCACGCGCGACGTGGACCGCAGAGCGGACGACGTGTCGGCGCTCCTCGCCCGTTCGCGCCGCTGCGTCCGCCACGTGATAGATGTGACCGGGAACGATCTGGCCGCCACCCGCGCCCGGATGCGCGCGCTGTCGCCGGCGGCGACCCTCGACCGCGGGTACGCCGTGGTGCAGCGCACCGTGGATGGTGCGGTTGTGCGCGGACCTGCCGAGGTTGCGGCCGGGGACGGGCTCGCTATCCGGGTGGCGGGCGGAACGCTGCGCGCGACGGTCGTGGACGGCTGAGCAGGCCCGGCGGCCCGGTCGGCTGGAGGGGCCGCTCGCTCAGGAGATCAGGAGACGCTCAGGAGAGTGGAGTCGCCGCGGCCAGTCGAGCGCGGGCGCCGTCGAGCAGCGCCTGACAGGTCTTGGCGAGCCCCTCGCCCCGTTCCCAGAGGATCAGTGACTCCTCCAAACTCACCCCGCCGGCCTCCAGCCGGCGGACGACCTCCTCGAGTTCGGCTCGCGCGGCCTCGTAGGTGACCGGTGGGGCCGGGACGCCCGGCGGGAGGACATCGGCGGCGGAGCCCGATGTGCGACCGGTAGGGCCGTCGTTGGATTCTTCGGGCATGGCCACCTCCGTGCCGCCTCCACAACCCTCTATCTTCCACAATCCTCTATAACGATGTCCGCTCAATCCGTGACCGCGAGGTTTCGGGCCGGTCCCGACCCGACCCGGCATCCACCGTTGGGCGACCCGACGGCCAGGAGGCACCGGCGTGGCGATTTCCCCTCTGTCTGGCCAACATGATATCCAACAAGGGACAATCATGGCTGAACCCGGCCGGTCCGGCGGAGATCCATAGTACAAGGTCACTGCACGGCGTTTCAGGTTGGTCTCGGTCCGAGACGGACCACGACCGGCCTGGCACACCGGCCGTTACCCGCAGGACATCCAGTCCGGAGGTAGCAATGCCCGCGCTACGCCCGACGCCTCGTCGCAGACCTCTCGGCGACCTCGCCCGAGAGCACGCTCCGCCTTCGGTTGCCGCCGTGGGCGCCGTGCCGAGGGGTGAGATGATCGGAACGCGGGTTGGCGGCGCCCATCCCGGATGGCGGATGCCGGCGACGGGCCCGCTGCTACGTCGGGCGGCCGGCCTGGTCATCGGCATGGCGATTCTCATCCCCGCCGCCACCGCTCTGGAGGGTGGGGGCCAGCCACCGGCCGCAACGGCCGTCGCGCCCGCACGGCCTCCCGTCATCGCGGCCGCCGTCCAGCGCTGACCGGGTTCGCGCTGACCGGGTTCGCGCTGACCGGGCGGCTTGCATCGACCGGGCCCGTACCGGCGGCCCGATCAGTTCGTGGCGGCGGGAACGACCGGTCGCAGTGACGCGGCGAGGGTGACCAGATCGGCCTGATTCGCCCCGCCTTTGCCGTCTCCGTCATCCACGATCATGGTGACGCCGCCGTCGGTTCGGGTGAGCGCGAGATGCCCATCGCCGTCCCGGCGCTGCTGCCAGGCGACGCCTTCCACATCGACCGTGCCGTTGGCCGGTCGGTTCCCCAGGATCCGCTGGACCGCGGTGGGAGCGTTGCTCTCGACGAAGCGGGCGAACGTCCGATGGTCGGGCCGATCGACGACGTAGCCGATCGCCGCTTCGGCGGGACCACCATCGGCACCACCGTCGCCACCACCGGTGGGCAGCGTCAGGCGGATGGAGGTCGGCTTCCAGTAGGAGGGCAGGCCAGCCGGCCCGAGCGGGGAGTAGGGCGCCTGGCGGGCGAACGCCGCCATCGGCTCACTCGTCGCGACGACCTTGACCGCGGGCTCGTCGCCTCCGCGGGGCATGACGAAGACGACGAAGAGCAGGACACCCGCCATGACCACGGCGAGAGAGAGCGCCATGTCTCTGATCGTTTCCTGACCGCGTCGTCGTGCCACGTCCCCATCTTCCAGGTCCGAACCCCCGAATGGGCACCTGGACCACGTCTGGGCGGCTCGCGGGGGTGGTGGTGTGTTCAGACTCTCGCCCGGCTGGAGGGCCTTATCGGGGAGTGCGGGGCGAGAAACCGGCCAGATCGGGGCCTGCCGGGCAGCCGTCACGCCCCCTCCGCGTGACGGCTGCCCGATGCTTCGTTGGACGCGCGCACCGGGTTGAAGGTTGCGTGCCTCTTCGGCGGATTCGAGATGTCGTGTCGACGACAGGCCGGATTTGCCGGACGGCCGCGGGCTCACCTTCGCGGCGGGATAGGGTCATGGAGGTATATTCGGCGTCACTCCGGGCCTAGTTCGGGCGCCGACGGGGCTCCCGAACTAGGCTCGGGCCGTGTCTTCCACTGCTGAATCCTCCGCCTCCAGGCCTTCCGACGCCTCGTCCGTGCCCGATACGCTGGCCGTGCAAGGGCAGGCTCCGGATCGCAACCTCGCGCTCGAACTCGTCCGGGTAACCGAGGCAGCCGCGCTCGCCGCGGCGCGCTGGGTCGGCCGTGGCGACAAGAACGGCGCGGACGGGGCCGCCGTCGACGCGATGCGCCGACTGGTCGGCACCGTCTCGATGCGCGGGGTCGTCGTGATCGGCGAGGGGGAGAAGGACGAGGCCCCCATGCTGTTCAACGGCGAGGTGGTCGGTTCGGGCGAGGGCCCCGAATGCGACGTCGCCGTGGATCCCGTGGACGGTACGACGCTGACCTCCAAGGGGATGAATAACGCCATCTCGGTCATGGCGGTCAGCGAGCGTGGCTCGATGTACGACGCGAGCGCGTGTTTCTACATGGAGAAGCTGGTCACCGGCCCGGAGGCGGCCGGGGTGGTGGATATCACGGCCTCGGTGGAGGACAACATCCGCGCCGTGGCGAAGGCCAAGGAGATCCTCCCGCGGGACGTCACCGTGGTGGTCTTGGACCGGCCCCGGCACAGCCAACTGGTCGAGCAGATCAGGGCGGCCGGCGGCCGGGTTAAGCTGATCTCCGACGGCGACGTCGCCGGAGCGGTGATGGCCGCCTCGGCGGACACCGGCGTGGACCTGCTGCTGGGGATCGGCGGCACTCCCGAGGGGATCATCACGGCCTGCGCCGTGACCTGCCTGGGTGGAGTGATCCAGGGCCGGCTGTGGCCGCGGGACGACGCGGAGTATCGCAGGGTTGCCGACCTCGGGGGCGATCCGGCCCGGGTACTGTCCACCCGGGACCTCGTCGACAGTGACAACGTCTTCTTCGTGGCGACCGGCATCACGGACGGCGAACTGCTCGCCGGGGTGCGGTACCGGCCGGGCGGGGCGAACACGTCCTCGTTGGTGATGCGGTCACGCTCGGGCACCATCCGCCGGGTGGACAGCCAGCATCAGCTCACCAAGCTGCAGGCGTACTCCACCGTTCCGTTCTGAGCCGCCGCGGTCCCGTTCTGAGCCGCCGCGGTCCCGTTCTGAGCCGCCGCGGTCCCGGTCGCAGCTTCGATCCAAGTCGCCGGTCCGGTCGGAGTTCCGTACAGTTTCCATGCTGTTCCTGTTCCTGTTCCTGTTCCGTTCCGACTCCGATCTGGTCGGGAGGTGGTCGCATGGTGCACTACCCGCGACCGTCCGTCCCCGCGAGGGTGTTCGCGCGCCTCGACCCCCCGGGACCGCACGGCAGCGCCGCGGAGGTCCGGACGCTGGTGGGTGCGGCACGCAGGTTCCTGCGCCATCCACGGCCCCCCGTTCTGCTTGGTTGCGTGGGGGCGCTTGCCGTCCTGCGGGTGGTCCGAGGCCCGTGGCGGATCCGGGACACCGGCGTCGCGGTGGCCGCCGTGGCGGCGCAGCCCTTCGTCGAGTGGAGTGTGCACCGGATACTGCTCCACGCCCGGCCGGGCAGTCGGCTGGGATCGATCGGTTACCAGCTTGCCGGATACGGGCACGAGCAGCATCATCGCGATCCGACCAACCTCGACACGATGTTCCTGCGCCCCCGCGAGGTGATCAGCGGAACCGTCGCCGTCGCGGCGCCTGCGTTGCTCGGGCCGCCATGGGTTGCGACCGGCGCGCTCTGCCTTGGGATGGGTGCGCTCGTCTACGACTGGACGCATTTCCTCATCCACACCCGGGTCCCCCCGCGCACGGCCTACTACCGGCGGCTGTGGCGAGGGCATCGTCTGCACCACTACCGCAACGAGCGGTACTGGCTCGGGGTGACCAGTCCGCTCGGTGATCTGGCCCTGCGCACCGACCCGCCGCGGGACGCCGTGGCACTCTCGCCGACCGCCCGCGGGCGGGGTACCACGCCGCCAGCCGTCCTGCCGCCACCCCGTCTGCTCAGTTTGTTCGGACTGCTCAGTGCTCCGGGAGGGCCGGTGATGGCCAGCTGAGGCCGGGGGATGCGAGGCCGCCCGGGTCCCCGCTGCCAGTCACCGGGCCAGGATCGGGCTGACCGAGCCGGGGGGTGAAAAGACCGGGCGGGCGGGCGGCCGCGCGCCGAAGCCGATGGGTGTGGGTCCGTGGCACCGTGGGAGGCGGCGCGGGCCGCCCGACGCCTTCCAACCACGCGCGAAGCCGGCTGTCGGGCGTGTTCGCCTCGATGGTCAACCGGGCGAGGGCGAAGCGGTCGTCGGCGGGATGCGAGAGGACGTCGCGTACCGCGCAGGCCGAACTGTAGCCGGCCGAGATCACAAGCTGGCGTACGGACAGGTCGTATCCGCCGAGGGGGTAGGCGAACGTGCGAGGTTCGTCCCCGGTCGCCACGGCCAGCCGGCGGCGCGACAGCGTCAGTTCGGCGATCACGTCGGTCCGCGCCAGCTCGTCCAGCCGCCGTCCGGTGTGACCGGACCCGCCGATTTCTATCCCGAGACCCCGTATTCGATGAAGGTCGGTCCGGTTGAAATAGCCCGGATCACCGACCCGCGAACTGGTCACGAATACCGTCGCCGTCAGACCCGTCTCGGCCAGTCGGCGGAGAGCCTTCAAGGTTTCCACGCCGCCGTCGTCGAAGGTGATGATGACCGGGTTGGCCGGCGCGGTGGCCGCGCGCAGGGATGCGGCATATTTCGACACGGTGAGCGCCTGCCGGCCGGAGGCGGCGATGAGGGCGCAGTGCCGCATGAAGGTCGCGAAGGGGATTAGCCGACGTCGCGGGCCGCGTGGCGGCTGCGTGTCGAGAGACCGGTAGCGCAACATCGGGATCATCGGCGTTCGTCCCGCTGAGCAGGGACTGGCGGTCACCGGGGCCCGACCGGCTCACCAACGGACGGGGCGTGCTCGCCGGAGAAAGCGTGAGACGTGCACGACAAGCGGGCCTCCCTACGTCCGCCGCCTCCGGGGATGCGGCACCCGATATGCCAGTGGAAGTGCACCTGAACGGTGGGTGCGTGATGCGGCATGGAATCTAGCACGAGCTGCGGCAATAGGTGCCGTCGCGTTGCCGGTGTTTGTCGTCGACCGTTCCATCTACATGCCTGTTATTGTTTTTATTGATGGCATGGATTTACCTGTGGGGTGGTTGTGGCGGTACGGCCGACCCGGCGTGGGGAACCGGCGTGGGGAAGCGGCGGTCCGGGCTACAGCGGCCGGCGTCGGCGCTCGGCGGCCGACTGCGCGAGGGAACGTTGCCGCTCGCGGCGCGCCACTTGGGCGCGGCGACCCCGGAAGAGCGCGATGACGACTACCAGGATGAAGGCCGTCAGCAGGATCGGAGCGTGAAGGATCATCTCCGAGCCGACATCGATGGCCTTGTTGCGCAGGCCGGAGCCGCCGTTCCCGGCTGCGGGGTTCAGGTAGCCGACGCCGAGGGTGATGAGCGCGTAGGCGAGCGGCGGCATGATCACTACGCCGATGAGGTCATCCGCATGCACGCGGACCGCGGCGAGGACGCACGAGCCGATGAACAGCACGCCGAAGGCGAACTTCAGGGAACCGAAGATCGCGGAGTCCGCGATGGCACCGAGCCCACCGATGACGAGGACGAGGATGCCGGTGCCGAGCGCGGTGAGGCCCCGGCGGCTGCCCGTGAACAGCGTGGGCGGCGGCCCACTCGCCCGACCGCGCGAGCTGCGGGCGTACAGATCATCATGCCCGCGAGCGCGTGCGGATCTGCCCGGCGGTCCGGCCGACTGCCGGTGAGGCGGCACACTCACGAAGGCAAGGTACCGCCCGCAGATTTCCAATGCGTCAGGGCGATGCACCAGACATGCGCATCGGCTCTCGCATTTGAGCTTTCGGTGTCGATCTCACTGCTTTCCGTTGCTTAAGCCTCCTTATGCTGGTCGTTCGCGTCCCATCTGGCCGGATCTGCGCCGTCAGGGGTCTGGTACCCGACATCGATTCCGGGGTCCTCCATGGCGCCACCCCGCCCGGTCGTCGCGCCCTCCCCGGTGCTCCTCAGGAGCTCGGCGGCGGACAGCGGCCGCACGCCGGTCTCTACCGGAACCGGACTGGGGAGCCCCGCCTCGACGACTTCCATGGCCGCGAGCCGGCGGGCGGGGGTCAGCACCCGGCTTTCCAACGAGCCGACGGTGGAGTTGAAGTCCCCCACCGCCCGGCCGAGCGAGCGACCGAGGCGATCGACGTGTTCGCCCAGGGTGCCGAGGCGGGTGTAGAGGTCGCGACCCAGCTCGAAGATCTCCTTCGTCCGTGCGGTCAACGCATCCTGAGTCCAAGCGTGGGCGATGGTCCGCAGCATAGCGATCAGCGTGGTTGGGGTGGCGATGATGACCTTCTTGCCTGCGGCGTGCTCGAGCAGGCCGGGATCGTGATCGAGGGCAGGGGCCAGGAACGCCTCGGCGGGGACGAAGAGCACCACGAACTCCGGGGACGACGGCAGCCGCCGCCAGTAGGACTTGGCGCCGAGGCCGTCGACATGCGCACGCAGATGGCGGGCATGGGCGGCCATCCGGCGCGCGCGATGGTCCTCGTCCGTCGTGTCGGCGGCCTCCAGGAACGCGCTGAGCGGAACCTTCGCGTCGACGACCACGTTGCGGCCACCGGCAAGGTGGACGACCATGTCGGGCCGTTGCGGGCCGTCGTCGCCCTGGATCGTCATCTGCTCGGTGAAGTCGCAGCGGTTGAGCATGCCGGCCACCTCCGCCACCCGGCGCAGCTGCATCTCGCCCCAGGCACCGCGGGCCTGGGGCCGGCGCAGCACGGTCACGAGCGCGGCGGTCTGCGACCGGAGGTTCTCCGACGCCTCGCGGGCGAACCGCACCTGCTCGACGAGCGCCGAGTAGGCCTCGGTGCGCGCGGTCTCCAGCTCCCGCAGCCGGTCCTCCATCCGCCCGAGGGCCTCCCGCAGCGGCGTCACCATGCTCTCGACCGCCGAACGACGGACGTCGAGGTCGCCGCGGGCGCGGGCGCCGGCCTCGTCCAGCCGGGCGGAGGCCAGCTCTACCAGCTGACGGCTCGCGCCCTCCAGAGCCTGCGCGGACAGCGCTCGGAAGCTCTCGGCAAGCCGGTCCTGGCTCTGCTCGACCAGCGCCACCCGCTCGGCAGCCGCTCGCTGCTCGTACTCCAGCGCGGTGCGCAGGCTGGACACGTCCGACTCGGCCAGCATCGCACGCTCGGCAGCGGCGGCGGCGGCCTCCCGGGCCTGGTCGCGCTCCCGCACGGCGGTGGCGTGCGCAGCCGTGAGCGCGGCGACCCGCGGCTCGGCGAAGCGGCGCGCGGCGGCGAATCCGCCCATGGCGCCGAGAGCCAGCCCGATCAGGGCCAGCAGCGCGCTGGTCGTGTCCACGGGAGAGAGGCAATCACGGCCCTCCGACAGTTTCGCGCGGTTTCGCGGTGAGACGGTCCCCGGCCGGGCCCTTCCCGGCGAGCTGCCGTGGGGCCCGTAGCCGTGGGGCCCGTAGCCGTGGGGCCCGTAGCCGTGGGGCCCGCAGCCGTGAGGTCCGTAGACTGACCGGCCATGGGCTTGTCGATCGGGATCGTCGGGCTGCCCAACGTCGGCAAGTCCACGTTGTTCAACGCCCTGACGCGCAATGAGGTGCTGGCCGCGAACTACCCGTTCGCGACGATCGAGCCGAACGTGGGCGTGGTCGGGGTGCCCGATCCGCGTCTCGGCGAGCTCGCGAAGCTCTACGACAGCGCCCGGACGGTGCCGGCCACGGTCAGCTTCGTGGACATCGCCGGTCTGGTCCGAGGCGCGTCCGAGGGGCAGGGCCTGGGTAACCGCTTCCTCGCGAACATCCGCGAGTCCGACACGGTCTGTCAGGTCGTCCGGGTGTTCTCCGACCCCGACGTGGTGCACGTCGAGGGCAGGGTCGACCCGGCCGACGACATCGAGACGATCAATACCGAGCTGATCCTCGCCGATCTGCAGACCGTTGACGCGCGCCTGCCGAAGCTGGAGAAGGAGGCCCGTGCCGACAAGACGAAGCAGCCGTTGCTGGCCGCGGTGAAGGCCGCGCGCGAGGTGCTTGACGCCGGCCGCACGCTGTCCTCGGAACCGAAGATCAATCGCGACGCCCTGCGGGAGCTTTTCCTGCTCACCGCCAAGCCTTTCCTCTACGTCTTCAACGTCGACGAGGACGTCCTCGCCGATTCCGGTCGGCGCAAGGAACTTGTCGGGTCCGTCGCGCCCGCGGACGCGATCGTGCTGTGCGCCAAGGTCGAGGCCGAACTGGCCGAGCTCGACGAGGCCGACGCCGCGGAGCTGCTGGCCTCGCTCGGCCAGGAGGAGAGCGGCCTTGCCCAGCTGGCCCGGATCGGTTTCCACACCCTGGGGCTCCAGACGTTCCTGACGGCCGGCCCGAAGGAGGCCCGGGCCTGGACCATCAGAGCCGGGGCGACCGCGCCGGAGGCCGCCGGGGCCATCCACACCGACTTCCAGCGTGGCTTCATCAAGGCCGAGATCGTCTCGTACGACGCCCTGATCGCGGCCGGTTCGATGGCCGCCGCCCGCGCGGCCGGCAAGGTGCGCATGGAGGGCAAGGACTACGTGATGGCCGACGGCGACGTCGTGGAGTTCCGCTTCAACGTCTGATCAGGGGCCGTTCCCGTGTGATGAGAAGCACCTACCGCGTGGCGGCATGCCTGTTGAGGCCGCGGCCGTTCAGTCAGATCACGCGAAGCACGGTGATAATGATCCACCTGTCTTCAATGGTATAGACGATGAGTCCCCAACCGTCACCGAAGGTTGCTATCCACTGATTGTCACGTTTTAGGCAGTCATCAGACCGTGCGTGACGGGCGCGGATGGCCGGGCGGGTACCAGATTTCGGCGATCGCGGTCGGATCGCCGGCGGCAATGCGGCGTTGGTCCTCGTCGATGCCGGCCTGGATCTCCGGGTTGGCGCAAAGCACGGCCTGAGGCCACCAGCGGTCAATGACCCGGTGCGGCGGCGCCAGATCAAGGGCGTCGTCGGCCTCGACAGCCGCCGCGTGGAACTTGGCTTCGAACTCGGCACGATGGTCAGGCCTGGGCGCGGCCCGGACCGCCGGACCGGTGCGCTCAACCCGGTTGCGTACCCCGTACGAGGGGATCGTGACATCCGCACTCATGAGATTGGTTCTCGCCCGGCGCAGCCTCCCGACCGCTATGGCCGGACCGCGAAGGAATACGAGTCCGGAAGTAGCTTTGGGATCAACGTCCGCCTCTACAGCGAGGCTGTGGCCGCGGCCTGAAGATCTCCGGCGGCCGTGGTCACCGCGCTAAACGAGCTGCCGGGTGCCCCGGGTGGCCGCGGCGACGATCGCCTCGGCCGGTCCTCGCACCCCGCTCGCCCGCCAGGCGGTGGCAACGGTCAGGGCTACGGCCGCCTGGAGCAGAAAGGACGGCGTCGGATCCGCGGGGAGGAAGGACGCGGACATCACGATCACGTGGGTGCAGTAGAGGGTCAGTGTCATCGATCCGACGGCGACGAGCGGGATCAGCATCAGGGGCGGCAGCAGCTGGCTCAGGAGCAGGACGAACCCGAGCAGGGCGACTGCGGCCGCGCCGGTGTGCAGCAGATCGACGGGCGTGGACGAGTGCGGGGTGTCGACGGCCAGCCACCACCAGGTGTTCGTCGGGGTGCTGCCGTACAGCCCGGCGTCGAGGATGGACCGCACCGGCAGCGGCCCGACTCCCGCGACCTCGACGGGATCGACGGATTCGAGTGCGGCCATGCCCGCGGCGTGCCGGAGCAGGGCCCAGGAGACCAGCGACGCCGCCGCGGCGATCGTGCCACCCCCCGCGAGCAGGGCGGCGGCGACCCGCGTGGACCGTAGATCCAGCCGGCCGACCGTGAGTCCCACGCAGAGGTACCCGAGCCAGGCAAGCGCCGGATAGAAGCCGGTGAAGCCCATCTCCAGAGTCAGGTTCACCGGGTGGGTGAACGCCCGGCCGAAGGTCGGGTCGGCAAGGGTCGGGGGCGGCAGATGGTCCCGGCTGAGGAGGCCCGCGGCCGGGACGACCGCGAACGCCAGCACCGTGACGACGACCAGCGCTCCGACCGGAGCCCGCAGCAGCGGCACGGCCAGGATGAACATCAGCGCGTAGTAACAGAGGATCACCGCGATGCCGGAGTGGGTGTAGCCGAGGGCGAGGCCGATCGTCCCGATGCAGACCGCTCGTGCCACGGTCGACGCGCGCGCCTGTGGCGCCGGCAGCCGGCCGGTCGACAGCGCCAGCGCCACCCCGGCGAGTACCGCGAAGGCCGCCGAGGCCCGGCCGGCGGCGAGCAGATGCGCGGGGGTCCCCGCCCCGTCATCCCCGACCGCGGGATAGATGTGCGTCGCGACCATGCCGATCAGGGCGAGGCCCCGCGCCGCGTCGACTCCGCGTAGGCGGCTTTCCCCGCCGGCCTGCGGGTGACGGGGCTGAAGCATCGCGGGCACGCCCTTCAGACTGGTCTCCGGGCAGAGGTGGGTTTCATCCGGCCCGCCGGGAGCGTTCCCGGGCCGACGCGGGCACCGCGACCGTGGCTCGGCAGTCAACGACCGATGAGTGGCGAGGAGAGGAGGATGGCGTGATCTGCCATCTGGTGGGCCGGTCCGAGTGGGCGGCCGGGGCTGACGGGTACCGCCCGGCGAGCCTGGCATCCGAGGGGTTCATCCATTTCTCCGCCCCGGAGCAGGCCGTGGCCACCGCGAACCGGTACTACGCCGGGCGTGCGGACCTGCTGCTGGTCGTCGTCAACCCGGAGCGGCTGAGCGCGGAGCTGCGCTGGGAGCCGCCGGCGCCCGTGGCGCCCGCCGGTCAGGCGCCCGCGGGGGGCACGCCCGCGCCAGGGGAGCTCTTCCCGCATCTCTACGGGAGGATCGACACCGCAGCGGTGACGATCGTCGTACCGTTCCCGCCTGATCCGGATGGTGTCTTCCGGGTGCTGCCCAGTCTCTGGTGATCTCCACGTCTGTTCGGTACGAGACGTCTGTTCGGTACGAGACATCTGTTCGGTACGAGACATCTGTTCGGTACGAGCGCTCAGTACGAGACGCCGGCAGAGCGCAGGATCTGTGAGATCCTGCGGGCCAGGGCCACGTCCAGTTCGGTGACGCCGCCGACCGAGTGGGTCCAGACCGTGAAGGTCGTTGTTCCCGGGCCCCGCTCGACGACCGGATGATGGTTCATCGCGTCCGCTGCCTGCATGACCTCGGCCACGATCGCGTCGGCCTCGTCCCCGTCCAGCATGATCTCCAACTGGATCCGGTCGGCGTCGCCGATCCAGCCGGGTAGTGCCGCCAGCGCCCCGGCGACTTCGGTGGTGTCCAGTCTGCTCGGCATACCGATTTCCTCCGGCTGGTGATTCTCTGATTCTCTGGCTTGGATTCTCTGGCTTGCGGTCCGCGTCCCGCTGCTGGGCGAGCCGTCCTGGTGGAGCCACCCGAAAGGGTCATCAGACACGATCCGCCGGGAACGGATCCACGGCTGGCCGGACTCTGGGAGAGTCCGGCACCATGAACGCGGATGTGGAGGGCTTGGATGCCCTCCCTTCTACCCATGGACGACGGCGTGGAACACCTGAGGACCGGGACGGCACCGACTCCCCGGTGGTGAAGGGACGTCTGGTCGTTGCCGTCGCGCTGCTCGACGATGATCGCCGGGTGCTGGCCGCCCGGCGCCGGGAACCGCATCCCTACGCCGGGATGTGGGAGTTTCCGGGCGGCAAGGTCGAGCCCGGCGAGCACGAGCTCGACGCGCTCGTCCGGGAGTGCCGGGAGGAGCTCGACGTCGAGATCGAGGTCGGTCCGCCGCTCGGTGAGGTCGGGCTGTCCAGCCCCGGATGGGTGCTGCGGGTGTGGCTCGGCCGGGTGACGCGCCGGCAGCCCCGGCTCGTCGAACATGACGAGCTGCGCTGGCTCGGCGTGGCCGAACTGGACGATGTCCGGTGGATGCCGGCCGACGGTCCCCTGGTGGCGGAGTTGCGCCGCATGCTGTCGACTCCCGGATCGCTCTTCTGAAGGTCGACTCTTCTGAAGGTCGGCGACGGGAGGTCGCGGATCGGTGAAGCCCCGGACCGGTGAAGCTCGTTGTGGCCGAGGCGTCCGTGCCATGGGTGCACCCGTACCATGAGTGGCGGTGCGACCGTTGCCGGTGTACGCGTGACGGGCAGATCGTCGTGCCGCGGCGCCGACACCATGGCGGACACTCGCCAGAACGTTCGCGTCACCGGTTCATGCGTTACCGTCGTTTCATGCGGTGACGTCGTCGTTGTTGCGGGGTCGCGAACCCCATGTCCGCCCCGGAGCGCATCACCGTGTCTCTTCGTGCCGATCTTCGAAACGTGGCAATCATCGCCCACGTCGACCACGGCAAGACCACCCTCGTCGACGCCATGCTGCGCCAGTCCGGCGCGTTCGGCGAGCATGCCGAGCTCACCGACCGCGTGATGGACTCGATGGACCTGGAGCGCGAGAAGGGCATCACGATTCTCGCGAAGAACACCGCGGTCCGTTACGGCGACATCACGATCAACATCGTTGACACGCCCGGTCACGCCGACTTCGGCGGTGAGGTCGAGCGCGGCCTGTCGATGGTCGACGGCGTCCTGCTGCTCGTGGACGCGAGCGAGGGCCCGCTGCCCCAGACGCGCTTCGTCCTGCGCAAGGCGCTCGCGGCGCGGCTGCCGGTGGTGCTCGTCATCAACAAGGTGGATCGGTCGGACGCCCGGATCGCCGAGGTGGTTGACGAGACCTACGAGCTCTTCCTCGACCTCGACGCCGACGAGGACCAGATCGACTTCCCGATCGTCTACTGCAACGCGAAGGCGGGTCGTGCCTCCACCACCCGCCCGGCCGACGGGGTGAGCCCGGACTCACCCGATCTCAAGCCGCTGTTCGACCTTCTGCTGGAGACCGTGCCGGCGCCGTCGTTTGATCCTGACTCGCCGCTGCAAGCCCTGGTCACCAACCTCGACGCGTCCCCGTACCTCGGCCGGCTCGCGCTGTGCCGGGTGCACAACGGCACGATCAAGCGTGGTCAGCCGGCGACGCTGTGCCGGGCCGACGGCAGCCAGCAGCGCGTCAAGATCAGCGAGATGCTGATGACGCAGGCGCTTGAGCGGGTACCGGCGGAGTCGGCCGGGCCGGGCGACATCATCGCCATCGCCGGCATCCCCGACATCACGATCGGGGAGACCCTCGCCGACGCCGATGATCCCCGGCCGCTGCCGGTTATCACCGTCGACGAACCGTCCATCAGCATGACGATCGGCATCAACACCTCCCCGCTCGCCGGCCGTTCCGGCAAGAAGCTGACGGCGCGGCTGGTCAAGAACCGGCTGGACGCCGAGCTCGTCGGCAACGTGTCGATCCGGGTCCTGCCCACCGAGCGGCCGGACACCTGGGAGGTGCAGGGCCGCGGGGAGCTGCAGCTCGCCGTGCTTGTCGAGCTGATGCGGCGCGAGGACTTCGAGCTGACCGTCGGCAAGCCGCAGGTCGTCACCCGCACTGTCGACGGTAAGATCCACGAGCCGGTGGAGCGCCTCACCATCGACGCGCCCGAGGAGTTCCTCGGCACGCTGACCCAGCTGCTCGCGCTGCGCAAGGGCCGGGTCGAGCAGATGGTCAACCACGGCACCGGCTGGATCCGGCTGGAGTACCTGGTCCCGGCCCGCGGGCTGATCGGGTTCCGGACCGAGTTCCTCACCGAGACTCGGGGTACCGGGCTGCTGCACCACGTCTTCGACCGGTACGAGCCCTGGTTCGGGGAGCTGCGCACCCGGGCGACAGGCTCCATGGTCGCCGACCGCAGCGGGGTGGCGACCGCGTACGCCCTGTTCAACCTCCAGGAACGCGGCACGATGTTCGTCGGGCCGACGACCGAGGTCTACGAGGGCATGATCGTGGGTGAGAACTCCCGGGCGGACGACATGGACGTCAACCCGACCAAGGAAAAGAAGCTCACCAACATGCGTTCATCCACCGGCGACGAGCTGGTCCGGCTCACCCCGCACCGGATACTCACCCTTGAGCAGGCGCTGGAGTTCTGCCGCGAGGACGAGTGCGTGGAGGTCACCCCGGGCTTCGTGCGTCTGCGCAAGGTGGCGCTGACCGCAGCCGAGCGCGAGAAGATCCGCTCCCGCCGCCGAGTCTGAGCGGTCCCCAGATTGCGGCAAAGCTACCCGTAGGGTCGTTAATGTGACGACAGCTACCCCATCATCACCCTCTACTGCGCCACTTCCCACCCGGCGGGCGATGTTCGTGCACGCCCACCCCGATGACGAGGTGATCTCGACGGGGATCGCGCTTGCCTCGTACGCCGCCTCCCCCGACACCCACGTCACCCTCGTGACGTGCACGTTGGGGGAGGAGGGGGAGGTACTGGTGCCCGAGCTGATCCATCTGCGGGCGGATCGGGGCGACCAGCTCGGTGGCTACCGGATCGGCGAGCTGGCCGGTGCCTGCGCCGCGCTCGGCATCACCGACCAGCGCTTTCTTGGCGGTCCCGGGCGTTGGCGGGACAGCGGGATGATCGGCACCCCCGCCAACGACCATCCCCGCTGCCTGTGGCGGGCGGACCTGGACGAGGCCGCGGTGGAGCTGGTGCGGATCGTGCGCGAGGTCCGGCCGCAGGTGCTCGTCAGCTACGACGCCCGTGGTGGTTACGGGCACCCCGATCACATTCGGGCCCACGAACTCACCCGGCGGGCCTTCACCGACGCCGCCGACCCGTCCTTCGCCCCGCAGGCCGGTCCGGTCTGGCAGGTCGCCAAGCGCTACGAGACGGCGCTGGCGCGATCGAGCGCCGTCGCGGGCTTCGAGTACTTCCGCGATTCCGCCGCTGAGAGCAACCCGTTCGCGGGTCTGAAGTCCGTGGACGAGCTGGGGGTGACGCTTGTCGACGATGCGGACATCACGACCGAGCTCTCCGCTCCCCACTTCTTCGAGGCGAAGATCGCAGCCATGCGGTCGCACCGGACGCAGATGAGCGTTGACGGGTTCTTTTTCGCGCTCGCCGACGGCATCGGCCAGCGAGCCTGGAGTGTCGAGCACTTCGTGCTGGCCGAGGGCGCCCGGGGGCCGGGGGACGGTCCGGAGGGGCGGGAGCGGGACCTGTTCGCCGGTCTCGTGCGCGAGCCCTGATCGGCTCCGGCGCCCCGGCCCGCTCGCCTGCCCGCTCGCCGCGGTGGCACAGGCACCTCGGTGGGAATGTTCTGGACGGCCCCGTGTTCGTAACGCTGTAATCAATGTAAGTATGGCGTCGGCCGAGGAGGTCGGATGCGGACCAGACGTGCCAAGGGAGACGGACCCGACCCGACGCGGCCCGGTGGTTCCTCGCCGGTCGAGCCGCTGGACGCCTACTCCGCGGTCGTGACCCGGGTGGCCGCGGCGCTGACCCCGTCGGTGGCCAGCCTACGGGTGCGTACCCGGCGCGGCGCGGGAGCCGGCTCCGGGGTGGTGTTCACCGACGACGGGTTCCTGCTGACCTCCGCGCACGTCGTCGAGGGGCATCGGGCCACCTCCGGAGCATCGGTCGGGCTGGCGCAGTTCGCGGACGGCACCGAGCGCGAGGTCGACCTGGTGGGTGCCGATCCGCTCTCGGACCTGGCCGTGCTGCGGGCCCGGGGCACGACCCCGCCGGCTGCCGTCCTCGGGGACGCCGCGGGTCTGCGGGTCGGCCAGCTCGTCGTGGCCGTCGGCAACCCGCTGGGGCTCACCGGCAGCGTGACCGCCGGGGTCGTCAGCGCCCTCGGCCGGTCGTTGCCGACCCGTTCGGGCTCGGCCGTGCGGGTGGTCGACGAGGTGATCCAGACCGACGCGGCCCTCAACCCGGGTAACTCCGGCGGGGCGCTGGTCACGGCCGACGCCCGGGTGGTGGGAGTGAACACCGCCGTCGCCGGTGTCGGCCTGGGGCTGGCCGTCCCGGTGAACGACACGACGAGGAAGATCCTCGCCGCGTTGATGCGCGACGGCCGGGTCCGCCGGGCGTACCTGGGAGTCGCGGGGGCGGGTGTTCCGTTGCCACCTGCCGTGGCCGAGCGGATCGGGCAGCGCTACGGTGTCTGGCTGGCCGAGGTGGTCGTCGGCAGTCCGGCCGGGATCGCCGGGCTGTTCACCGGGGATCTCGTCCTGTCGGTGGCCGGGACGCCCGTCGTCACTCCGGGTGATCTCCAGCGGCTGCTGACCGAGGGCACGATCGGCCGGCCAGTGGAACTAACGGTGTGGCGGCGGGGCGCGTTGGTGGACGTGATCGTCGTACCCGCCGAGTTGGTGATCGCCTGAGGACCGAGATCCGCCGCCGGGGTCCGCCACGGGGGTCCCGGGGCTGGGGCCTCGGGGTTGGTCGGCCTGACCGGGTGGGCCTGGCGGACGATGTCCTAC
>NZ_CDWWXA010000075.1:0-7605 GCF_977971845.1 Frankia sp. CeCAU1
TTCACCGGTATCGGCCGGGTTTGGTGGGGACAGATATCGGCAGTCCAGAGGGCTCACGCCGCCGGTCGCCGAGGCTCGTCCCGCGGTCGTCGGGACGACAACCGTGAGAGGGCCGTTGTCGTCAGCCTGACTCGCACGGCTATCCGACCGGCGGCAGGGTTGTTTCGCGCCGGTTTGGCCAGGATGACTGGGAGACGATTCATATGACCCTCACCGAGGTTCCGCGCTCCGCCCCCGCCGATGTTCCGCCCACCGGCGAGGCAGCGGCACAGGTCGAGAGCCCGCCGGCCAAGATCAGGGCCGAGGTCAACGCCAGGGCCGGGAACGAGACCGGGAACGAGGCCCAACGGCTGGTCGGCCCCGGCCCCCGCCACGCCGCCCAGCGTGCCCTCCTCGAACGGAACCGGGCGTTGAAGCTCATCGACACCGGTCGGGCGACGACCGCGGCCGTCTGCGCGGTCCGTGACACGGGCCTGCGGGTGAACGGCAGGCCGGTCGCCGAGGTTCATCTGCTCATCGAACGCCCCGGCGCGTGGGGCAACGTGTACCCGGTGGTGCGCAGCACGGTCCTTCCCGACCCGGACGTCGACCTGAGCGAGGCGGCGACGGCTTCGTCGGGCCGCCCGCGTCGTATCCCCGTGCTGGTCGATCCGCACCGTCCGGAGAACGTGCTGCTGGGCTGGGATCTGCGGCCGGCGAGCTGACGAAGCCGTCAACGAAGCGGCCGACGAAGCCTGCGGGATGGGCCGGCCAGGCGCCTCAGGGACGGTCCCGGTCAGGCGGCTGCGAGGCCCAGGTCGCGCAGCAGCTTGGCGACATGACCGGTCGCGCGGACGTTGTACTGCGCCACCTCGATCGTGCCGTCCGTGCCGATCACGAACGTCGAGCGGATCACGCCGATGGTCTTCTTCCCGTACATTGTCTTCTCGCCGAAGGCGCCGTACGCGGCGAGCACCTTCCGCTCCGGGTCGGAAAGCAGCGGGAACGTCAGGGCTTCCGCGTCGCGGAACTTCACCAGCTTGGCGGGCTTGTCGGGAGAGATCCCGAGCACGTCGATGCCGGCGTTGTCGAGCTGGGCGAGGCTGTCCCGGAAGTCGCAGGCCTGCTTCGTGCACCCCGGGGTCGACGCGGCCGGGTAGAAGTAGACGACGACCCGCCGTCCCCGGTAGGACGCCAGGGACACCTCGTTCCCCTCGGAGTCGGGCAGGGCGAAGTCGGGTGCGATGTCGCCGGGGACCAGACGGGCGGCGTTGGCGGTCTCAGTCATGGCCCGAAAAGTAGCCGTGGCCCGCGCGGGACGGCAAACCCCCCCGGCGGACAGATCCCCAACGTGGCGAGGTTCGGGGGACCTGGGCACGGTCTGTGCACCATGGACCGTGCCCAGGTCCCCCATCTGCTCAGGCTGCCCTGCTCAGGAGCCCGGTCAGGCTGCCGCGTCGACCGCCGCGCGGAAGCCCTCCGGGGTGAGCTGCTCCCCGGACAGCCGCTTGCCGTTGACGAAGACGGTCGGCGTGCCGGTGACGCCGGCCTTCGATGCGTCCTCGTCAACCTTGGCGACGTACCCGTCGTAGGTCCCCTCGTTGACCGCTTTCCGGTACGCCTGCGAGGTCAGCCCCGCTTTCGCCCCGAGCGTGATGAGCGTGTCGTTGGTGAAGCCGCCGGTGCGCTCCTCGGGCTGGTTCGCGTACAGCACATCGTGCAACTGCCGGAACCTGCCCTCGTTGGCGGCTGCCGCCGCCGCGTTCGCTGCCCGCTTCGACTCCGGCCCGATGAACGACATCATGTGGTAATCGATCTTGATTTTGCCGTCGTCAAGGAGCTTGCCGATGGTCGGCCCGGTTGTCTTCTCCAGCGTCCCGCAGATGGGGCACTGGAAATCCTCGTACAGGTCGACGGTGACCGGCGCGGACGCCTTGCCGGCGACGATGCCGTGATCGGTGCCGGTGGCGCTCGCTGGCAGGACCACCGGCTTCGACTCCTCGCGGGAGTTCTGGACGGCGAAGCCAATCACGCCGACCAGGACGAGAACGGCCAGCACCACGCCGGTGATGATGCCGCGCCGCCGTCGCCGTTCCCGCGCTGCCGCCGCGGCCCGCGCCGCCGCGGCCTTGGCCCGTCGCTCCTGTCCGCTGACCGTCTTGCCTCCACCTGCCGGGGGGGTCGCGTCGGGCCTCGCGCCGCCGCCAGGGGCCCTACCGCCGGTCGTCAACGGTGCCTTCTTCGACTTCGCAGCCATCAGCGGTACTCCCGGAAAGATCGTTCACTGGTTGGTCGAGGAGACGGTCCACCGCCAGGTAGCCGCTCGGCCGCCAGGCCAGCAGCCCGGCGGCGGCGAGCAGCAGGCTGTCGCGGATCAGCTCGGAGGTGTAGTGAGTCGGGGCGTCGGCAGTGAGATCACCCCCGGAGGAGAAGCAGCCGCAGTCGATCCGCAGCCCCCGGGCGGCGGCCGACGCGATCGCTGCGATGTAGACGGCGAACATCACCGCGGACACGACGGCGGACAGCCGCACGGCGAGCCCCACGACGAGCAGCATCCCCAAGGCGATCTCCAGGAACGGGACGCCGTACGCGATCGGCTGCGCGAGGGCATCGGGCAGGATGCGGAACGCCCGCACGGAGCGCACCATCCCGTCCGGGTCGTTGACCTTCAACAGCCCGGCGACCAGCCAGACCACGCCGAGGCCGAGGCGCAACACTGTGGAGACGGCGCGACTGGCCGGCTGCATGGGGGTGACAAGGCTGTAGGTGATCGGATTCAAGACCGTGCTTCTTCTGATCCGGACCGCTCGGCGGTCAGTGTGGGCAGGTCGTCGATGTATTCCTGGACGCTGGTCCCCGCCAGGTACAGCGCGCGGATCCTGTCATCCCGAGAGAAGACGATGACCTGGGCGCCATGGGTGACCAGAACGGAGCCGTCGGCCTGGACCTCCGGTTTCTCCAGGGGAACGCCCAAGGCCTCGGCCTCGGTACGGATCCGGTCGAACGGGCCGCGGACGCCGATGAAGGTTGCGTTGAACTGTTCAAGCCAACGGCTGAGGACCGCCCCCGTATCCCGATCAGGGTCGGTCGTCACGAAGACGACCGTCACCTGGTCACGCACGTCCGGTTTCACCTCGCCGAGTGCCGACGCGAGGTCCGCCATCGTGGTCGGGCAGACGTCCGGACAGTGGGTGTAGCCGAAGAACAGCATGGTGATCTTCCCCTGCGTGCGTGTGCGCAGGTCGAAGGGCCGGCCGTCGGTGTCGGTGAGGTTGAGGGCCGGCTTGGCCAGCCGCCTGGCCGGGACGGTGCCGTGCAGGCTGCCGTCGCCGCCGTTGCCCACATCGACGATCTTCACTCCGGTGTCGGTTCCCGAGCCGGCGCAGGCGGTGAGCAGCGCCATCGAGGAAGCGACCAGGACCGTGGCAATGGTTCCGGCCAGCGCCGGACTGCGCCGCCGGGAGCGCGACGGGGGGAACTGTCCAGACGGGGAACCGTGTCGTGACGGGAACCCGTGTCGTGACGAGGATGATGGACTGGGGCCATGACGCTCCAGGGCAGGGCCGGGCAGGACGGATCGGGGCCACGGAAAACGTGTCCGCCTGACCGCGGCAGGTGCTGATGGTGGGAGTCGCCCGGGGCGATGTCCACCCGGGCCAGAGCACCGCTGGCCGTCGCGCACAGCGTTCAGCGTAATGTCCCGCCGGACGGATTCCGGTGTGCGGTCGCTTCCGCCTGCGGCGCCAGCTGCGCGGTGTCTGCTGCGCCAGCTGCGTGGTACGGAGACCGGGACCGGACGGGGCGAGACGCCGTGCGTCAGTGCGCCCGCGTGACGTGTCGCGCCACTGGCGGTTTGGTCTCGCCGGGCGGTGATGTGTCTGGCACGATCGTTGCAGGCCGGTCGCACCCGACGGAGATGTCCGTGGCGTCCATCGACGCCGATCGACGCCAGCCGCGGGAGCGCGTCCGCCATTCGCAACGGACGAAAGGGCGACATCGGTGCCGCAGGACCCGGCCGTGATCCAGCAGCAGATCGAAGAGACCCGCGCCGAACTGGCGGAGACGATCGATTCCATCACGGAGATCGTCAGCCCGCGCCGCGTCGCCGAGCGGGCCCAGATGCAGCTGCGGGTGAAGACCGCCGAACTGCGCCACAGGTACGGTCCGGTCCTCGGGATCGGCCCGGGGCCGGCGCTTCCCGAACTGGAAGCCGGCGTCGGAGCCGATGGCGTGGCCCGGCGGGGGGACGCGGGCACGCTGACCGGGGGTGCGCTGGACGGCAGGGCGGTGCCCGGCCCCTCTGGCGGCGCCACCGTGGTCCGGGTGGTGCGCTGGGAGCGGGTCGTTCTCGTGGGTGGAGGTGTGCTGCTCCTGGTGGGTGGGATCCGTCATCGCCGTCGTCGCCGGTCGTCCCGGCGCGGGTGAGCGGCCCACCCGCCCGCCTGGGCCGCTCCCGGGCCGGTCGCGCCCCCCGCCTACAGGTCGCCGGTGCGGCGCAGCCAGGCCAGCATGAGGAACCCCGGCAGCACCGGCAGCCAGAAGCTGATCAGGCGGTAGACGAGGACCGCGGTGAACATGGACGCCGCCGTACCGCCCGCGGCCGCGAGCCCGAAGGCCAGTGCCGGTTCGATCGCGCCGATGCCGCCGGCTGTCGGCGCCGCGCCGGCTACCATCGAGCCGATGAGGTAAACTGCGGCAACGGACAGCAACGTCATGCTGGTGCCGAATGCCCAGACCGTGCAGGCGAGCGCGAGGATCTGGAAGAAGCGTGTCCCTGTTTGGGACAGCAGCAGCAGCAGAGCCCGGCACGGGGAATGGGCGAGGATCTTCAGATGGGTGTCGAAGGCCCGCACCGCCGGCCGGGCCTTCGACCGGATCCGTGGATGGGCCACGGTGCCCGTCACGAGCGCGCAGACCGCCCCACAGCCGAGCACGAACGGCCCCGGCCCGAGCCCCTGGACAGTGGATCGCAGCGGGTTGGCCACGGCCGCCCCGATGCCCGAGTCGCTGAGGGTACCGGCGACCAGGACGATGCCCCCGAGGTGCGCCACCCCGCCGGCCACCTTGATCGACGTGATGGCCGCCAGGGCCGCGGGACGCGTCATCCCGCGCCGTTCCAGGAAACGCAGATGGATCGCGATGGCCCCGAGACCCGCGGGCACGATCCGGTTCGCCGCCGCTGCCGCGACCTGCAGGCCGGTCACGGTGCGTAGCTCGATCCGCAGGCCGCTGGCCGCCCGCATGGACAGGCCGTTGGCGAAGTAGAACAGGACCGAGGAAAGCGCGCAGATGACGAGCCAGTGCCAGCGGGGCGCGGGAACGCCGGCCAGCCGTGAGGCCATGTCGCCGCGGAAGCGCACGGCCAGGATGGTGAGGGGCATGGCGAGCACGCCGGCGAGCAGGACGTTGCGCCGCCGGGAGCGGGACGATCGAACCGGTCCGAGACGGAGCGCGAGCGGTTCGGCGAAGACGTGGACGTCACCGGCCGGGGATGCGACGAGCTCGCCCCTCGGTGTCGTTGCAGAGCTCGGTGTCGTTGCAGCCACGTCGTCGGAGTTGTCGCTCGGGTGGGCACCGGAGCGTCGTAGTAGCTGCCGGGTCAGCACCACCGGCGGTGGAAGCGGGGGCGCGGGCGTGGCGGCGCTCCCGGCGCTGACAGCGCCGAGCAGGACCGGAGTCTCGATGACTACCCCCGTAGGATCGACAGGCGCGGTCACGGTCGTGATGCAGAGGAGACGTACGTCACGGTACGCGGCTTGACGGTACGCGGCTTGGCTGAACAGCAGCTGAAGCAGTCTCATTGCCAACCTGGCCACCGGAAGTCGCGCGACGACGCTTCGGGAGGAATCGGTCGGCGGCCCCGGTCAGGAGCCGCAGACCGCCTCGATCGGATCCTGTTGGCGTGGCAGGTCGAACCAGACCTGCTTGCCTGACCCCCGGGTATCCGGTACCTCGACGACGCCCCACTGCATTGCCAGCGCGGCGACCAGATGCAGGCCCCGGCCCGACTCGTCGTCGTCGTGGGCGGGCTTCAGCACCGGCCACAGCGAGCTTCCGTCGTCGACCGCGATGCGGATCCGGTCGTCGCGCAGGGACAGTGTGAGGCACAGGGCGGCGCGGGCGCCGACGAAGCGCACCGCGTTCGTCACGACCTCACTGACGAGTAGCTGCGCGACCTCGACGGTCTCCGGGCGGCCCCAAGCGGCGAGCAGCTCGGTGACCAGCCGGCGGGCTCGGCTGGCGGCGCGGGGATCGGCGGGCAGGTCGAAGCGTGCGCTGAGAGCTTCGGCCACGCCTCACCTTCCGGGGGATTGTCAGTCACGGTCGTCGTTCCGGTGCGGGGGTCTGCCGCGTCGCGTTACTGCCACCATGACCGCCCCCCCAAACCTGACCCTCTGTGGTCGTCGAGCCGGGCAACGGCCACGCGACGCATCTGGATACCGCGACCGGGACGTCCGGGCGACGCGACGCGCCGAGGACGGCATCGGCGCTTCCCCCGCCGGGTGCCGGGCCGGGGTGCCGGGCCGGGGCGGGTCGGCACCCCCCGCTGGGACGGCCGGGCGGGTGACCGCGTCGGGGATGGCGTCAGATGACGTCGATGCCGTCCAGCACCGACTCGCGGCGAGCCATCCAGGCCCGCGTGACCTCGTCGACCGCGGTCTGGTCGATGCGGGCCGCCGCCGCCGACAGATCGCTGCGGGGGGACGGCACCATGTCCGCATCCGCATCCGCTCGCGCGGCTGTTCGCGGCATGGCAGCCCGACCGGGGTGTGACGAGTTCGGCGGGTCGATCCCAGGTTGCGCGTACCGGCTACCGGAGCCATGCGGTACACCACCGGTTCCGTCCGGGGCGCGCCCGTCGGGCGGGGTCGGGTTCCGATCGAAGGCCGGCCCGGGGTGGTCGGGACGGCCGATGGGCCGTGGGCCGGGCTGGTCCCTCGTCGGCTGCCCACCCGGTTCCGCGCGCCGCCGCGGTGCTCGGGGACGGTCTGCCCAGGCTCTCGCCCCGTTCCCCGCGGGGCGTCCCGGGGACTCGGCCGGGCCCGGCCGTCCGCGGTCGGGCTGCCCGCGGTGTGTGGATCCCGGCCGCATAGATCCCGACCGGGTGGATTCCGGCGGCGTCGGCCCCGGCTGGGGTGATGGCCGGCCCTGGCGGCGTCCGGGCCCCGGCACCGCGGGACCGGGGTCCGACGGGCCGCCTGGCCCGGTTCCGGTCATCGGGCGCGGCGTCTCGGCCCTGGCCGTGGCCATCTCGACCGGGCCGGAGATCGAGGGAGCGGGCCGGGATGACGGCACGACGACATCGTCCCGGCCTACCGACGGGTTTACGGCCGGCGGGCAGCCGTCCGCGGCGGACCGGTCCCGGTCCCGGTCCCGGTCCGTGGGGTACCCGCCCGTCGGATGCCGGTCCGAGGAGTATCCGTTGGGAGCATGTTGCCGCCCGCCGGGCAGTCGTGGCCGGGCACCGGTTGGCCGCGGAGCACCCCGCTGGGCGGGATGGGCGGCCGGGGGCGGGTAGCCCGAACGGTCGGAGTATCCGCCGGACGGCGGGTGGTCGGAGTCTGCCGGGGACCCCATGGGCAGGTGGGCAGCCGCCCCGGGCATCGGCTCGGGGAACTGTCCAGG
>NZ_CDWWXA010000075.1:7709-13954 GCF_977971845.1 Frankia sp. CeCAU1
CCCCATGGGCAGGTGGGCAGCCGCCCCGGGCATCGGCTCGGGGAACTGTCCAGGAACCGGGACAGGCGGCCTGACCGGTGACTGCGGTGGCGGGGGTGACTGCGGTGGCGGGGGTGACTGCGGCGCGGGCGGTCTGGCCGCGGGGCGCGCCGGAGGGAACATCCTGGCCTCGTCAACCACCCGGCTGTCCGGTGCGGCGCCCGGCGACATGCCGGTGATCGCGATGATCGACGCGCAGGGCCAGAGACGGTCGCAGCTCAGGCAGAGGTCGAACTCATTCGGCTGATGAAGGTCGATGAGGGTGATCAGCGAGTGAATATGCTCGACGATCTTCGGGCCGGCCAGGACCGGCCCACGGGCGATGATGTCGAGCTCCGAGCGCAGTCGCCCGTGATACTGCTCGACGTCAGCAAGGCGCGGATCCTCCATCACCGGCAGCATGCACCATAGCGGGCCAACGGGCACGAAGGGTGTAGCCCGTTCGGGTTTACCGTCACCGCTGACTCACGTTCCGTTTCTGACCCGCGGTGCCAGATGCCGCTGATGGTTCCCTCTCCCTTACGTGCGGTGAGGGCGGGAAGTGGGTTCGCCGGGACGGGCCGCATGGTCATGCCGAGCCGGAGTACGAGCCGGAGTCCGGACGGCGTGGCCGCGGGGAGGCGCTGATCGCAGATCAGGACCGGTCCGGCCGGACCTCGTCCGTGCGGCGGACCTGCCGCATCAGACCCTCCTGAAGCCTGGCGAACTCCTCGATGTAGGGACTTTCGACCTGCCCGGGGGCACCTCCGGGCTCCTTGCCCGGCGCGGACCGGTCGAACGGCTCGAAACCCGCGAACTGCCCGCCGGCACCCGGCGGCATGCGGTCGGGCTGGCCGTCGAACGCGGGATAGTGCCCACCCCCCGCCGCCTGGGCGCCCCGCTCGGCGGGTCCGTCGTACCCGGGTCCGTAGGAGGACGGCAGGCCGTTGCTGCTCTGCGGGACCGCACGGTCCGCGGCGTTGTCGAACGCCGGGTAGTGGGCACCGTTGGCCGAGGCCGCGCGGTCGGTGGGACCGTCGTAGGCGAACCCCGAGCCGTTGGGACTGCCGGCCCCGGGGCTGATCGAGAGCGGGGCGCCGCGCATGCTGTCGCCGGAGGTGTCCGACTGCTCCGTGGAGAGGAACCCCTCGGATGCCGGGTAGATGCGGGCCGACAGGCTGACCGACATCGGGTCACTGCCGTAGGTGATGACGTCAACCTGGTCCTCCGCGCTGATGCCGCCGCTGCGGGCGAGATCGACGAAGCGGAACAGATCGGCCCACCGTAGCCCATCGAGGTCGACGCTGATACGCAGTGCCATGATCCTGCCCCATCCCTGAGGTTCGTTACGTGCCGACGGTTACCTGGGCGCCAACGGACGATCGAGGGGTGACCGGCTCGCCCCCGTCAGCGCCAGCCCGGGCGGCGATGGGCGGCAGCTTATACCGCGTTGGGAGACCATTCCCCATCCGGGGAGGTTCGGCTGGCTCTGCTCCGATAAGGCGAAGTGGGGGTATCGCGTTCTTCGTCGCGTCCCGTCACCCGAGGGCATTCCCGGGCGGAACGTTGGCGGGGAATCAGGACGGCCGGGCGGGGCCCCTCCGGTGAGGAGGTGTGGGGTGCGTGGATGCCGGCCGGGAGGCGTGGAAAGTCGCGGCCGGCGGACGTGGTCGGTCGATCGGGCGGTCGTGAAATGCCGCCTGGGGTGTCACCGGTGATTGGAAGGCGGGTAGTGTCCGACCCTGTGAACGTTGTGTCCGGCGGTGTCAACGGGGTCGGCGCGGCTGGGGTGGGCACGCAATCGGGTGTCATGCAGTCCGGCGCGCTGCCAATCAGGCTCCTGCACGACCGCGTGCTGGTCGAGCCGCGTGAGGATGCCGTGGACCGGCGGTCGAAGGCGGGCATCGTCATCCCCCCGACCGCGCATATGGGGAAGCGCCTGTCCTGGGCGGACGTCGTCGCGGTGGGGACGGCCGTGCGGACCATCCAGGTTGGCGATCGGGTGTTGTTCGACCCCGAGGACCGGGCCGAGGTGGAGCTGCACTCGACCACCTACGTTCTGCTGCGGGAGCGGGACGTGCACGCCGTCGCGGCGGAGCGGTTGGACGACGGCCT
This sequence comes from Frankia sp. CeCAU1, assembly GCF_977971845.1. Taxonomy (NCBI): domain Bacteria; kingdom Bacillati; phylum Actinomycetota; class Actinomycetes; order Frankiales; family Frankiaceae; genus Frankia; species Frankia sp. CeCAU1. The sequence continues at coordinate 9,843 of NZ_CDWWXA010000075.1, forward strand.
GACGGGTCTGTATCTCTAGATCCAGCCGGTCGGCCCCCAGGCTTGCGTGGCCCTTTCCGACCATCCGATGACGGCGCGGCGTCCAGGTGGTGTACGGTGCCGCATCGATCGAGATGCGGACGGTCCACCGGAGTCGTGATGTTTGATCATGGCTGTGGCGGGAGTGACACCGCGCCAGCCAGGCGCTGTCTGGCCTGACACGGTTCCGCCCCGTATCCTTCGCTCGGCTCTGGAGATCCGCGTTCCGGCCGGGACCCTTGGATGTGGTGGAGGCACCCGGAAATGCGGATACAGGGCATCGCGTCACCTCAATCTTTGGGGTCACTGCGTACTGTAACCAGCCGATGTCCTGAGGTCCCGTGTTTCATGGCTCCTCACGCTCGGTCGAACCCAGGACCGATGGGTTGGCATACCCATTGGGTGAACGACGGCAGGGAAAGGAAGGAGACGCATGGCTCGTGACTTCGACGCTCGGCGAAGCACGGATGTCGAGGAGGACGAGCTCCAGGAACAGAGCCTGGAGACGCTCAAGGCGCAGCGCGCCGGTGCGGCGGCGGACCTGGGGGACGACATGGACGCCCTCGAGGCCGAGCTGGACCTTCCGGATGCGGAGGTGCGCGACGAGGAACTGTCGCTGCGGGTACTTCCCCGGCAGGCCGACGAGTTCACCTGCACTCGATGCTTCCTGGTGCAGCACCGCAGCCAGCTCGCAGACGTCCGTCACGTCGTCTGTTCGGACTGCGCGGCCTGAGGGCCGGGTCCCGGGGCGGGGTGTCCCTCGACGGCGGGCGGTGCGGACCGGTTGCCCGGTTGCCCGGTCGTCTGAGTAGGCGTACCACTACTTAGCGCGAGCTTGTCGCTGGGGGTGGTGCGGATGCTCGACGAACAGTCACCGATGTCCGGTTCCGTCCGGTCCCGTCCCGCCGCATTTGAGGGTCGACGGCCCCTCCGCCCGGAGGATGCCGCTCCCCGTCCCGGGGAGGAGGATCCCGCGGACGGTCCCGAAAGCCTGCCGCTGCTCCTGAACCGGTTCGTCCCCCCGCCGGCCCCGCCGGGTCATGTCGATCGACCACGGCTGCTCGACGCACTCGACGCCGCCACCGTCCTGCCCCTCACGGTGGTGCGGGCTCCGGCCGGCTCGGGCAAGACGGTGCTGGTCGCGGCCTGGGCCGCGGCCCGGCGGGGGGAGACGCCGATCGTGTGGGTGCGGGTCGATCCGGCGGTCGTCCCCGGCCCGCGCGGCGGGGGGCCGGGCCTCCCACTGTGGCCGCAGCTGCTGCACGGGCTGGAACGACACGGTCTGCTCCCGGCCGGTGAGGGCTTTGGGAGCCGGTACGGTCCCGCGGCCGACGATCTTTATGATCGGCGTTACCGATGGCTCGCCAACATCCTCGCCGACCTACCGACGTCCTTCATACTGATCCTCGACGACGTGCATCTGATCACCCGGCGTTCGGACCTCGACGGCCTCGAACTGCTGATCGACGGGGCCGCGGATCGGGCCCGGATCATTCTGATGGGCCGGACGGTGCCCGTGGCGCTGCACCGGCTGCGGGCCGCCGGGTGGATCACCGAGATCGGCCCGACAGATCTCGCCTTCACCCGGGCGGAGGCCACCGCGCTCCTGGGCCGGCAGGAGATCATGGCGTCGCCCGCGACGGTGAGCGGTCTCGTGCACGTCACCGAGGGCTGGGCGGCTGGGCTGCGGCTGGCGGCCGGGGCGCTCGCCGCACGGGAACGACGACCACTGCCGGGGGCGGACGGGCGGTGGGAAGCGGCCGTCGCATCCCCGTCCGGTGGCCTCGGTGACACGGCTGGTTTCTCCGGCGCCGTGGCCGGCCATCCCGCGGTCGCCGATTTCCTGCGGGCCGAGGTGCTAGCCGGTAAGCCGCCGCCGGTACGCCGCTTCCTCCTGCGGACCAGTGTCCTGGAGCGCATGACCGGGCCGCTGACGGACGCCGTCGCGGCCGAGCGGATGGACGCGGGCGTCCTGGCGGCGGCTACCGGCTCGCGTGCCGCGCCGGCACCCACGGTGGGTGCACGGGTGAGCGGGAAGGAAGTTCTGGCGGCACTCGCGCGTGCCGACGGCTTCGTGGTCGAGCTCGACCACGACGGCGGATGGTTCCGCTTTCACCGACTGCTTGCCGCGGTGCTGCGTTCCGCGTTGGCCGCGGACGGCGACGAGGACACCGCTGAGCTTCACTTGCGAGCCGCGATCTGGTTCGCCGCGCACCGTCGGACGACGGACGCGGTACATCACGCCGCGCATGCCGGGGACTGGTGGTACGCGGCCTGTCTGCTCGTCGATGGGCCCGAGATGGTGGACGCCCTGCATGGCGGCGTCGCGGGGTTCAGCCCGATCATGACGGGGATGCCGGACTCCCCGGCCTCGTGGTCGCCGGAGTGCGCCCTGGTCGCCGCCGTGGGCCGGCTGGGCCGGGGACAGGTGGGGGCGGCCACCAGATACCTGCAGGTGGCCCGGGGGAGCATCGCCGCGGCGGTCGTGTCCCGTCGTCGCGCGCTCGCGGTCCGGGCCGATCTCGTCGACCTGCGCCGGGCGGAGCTCGCCGGGGCGTGCGAGGAGATGCTGAGCATCACCCGCCGGTTGCTACGGTCCCCGGGCAGGCCGGGCGCCGTGCCGCAGCCGGTTGGTCCGGTGGTTGCCGGTGTGACGGGGCGGGCGGAGGCCGCGGGGAAGGGCCGGCCACGACCGCCCGCCGACGTGCGGCCGCCGGGAGATCCCCGGTTCCTGCCGGCCGGCCCCGCCGGGGGCGCCGAAGGTCCCGGACGGGAGCCGGCCGGTGTTCGACGTGATCACGTCGGGGGAGACGTGGCCCGCCCCGGCTCCGTCGTCGGTGGGGCCCCGCCGGACCGCCCGGCCGGGATCGTCGCGCGATCGACCGGTGGTGGCGTGGATGGGGGCTTGGATGGTTCCGACATGGTCGCGGCGGCCGTGGCCTGGTGTGCGCGCGGGCGGGCGGAGCTCTGGCTCGGCCGTCCCGACCTGGCGCTGGAGGCGTTGCGGGAGGCGATGACGGCGGCCCGGGATACCGGTCTGCGGACGGTCGAGGCATCGGCGTCCGGGGCGATGGCTCTCGCCTACGTGCTACGAGGTCGGTTGCGGCAGGCCGAGTCCAGCGCGGCAGCGGCGGTCGCCACCGCCGCTGTGATCACTGCCAGCCCGGTCGATCCCACGGTCGTCCCCGCATCCTCGGATGGTCGGACCGACATGCCGGCAGGCCTGGTCGAGGCGCATCTCGCCCATGCGATGGTGGCGGCCGCCCGGGTCGACGACGTGCGCGTCACGCACCATCTCGACCTCGCGCGGATGGCCTTCACCCCGGCGCATCCTCCCTACCTGCTCGATCTGATCGTCGTGCTGGAGGCGAGGGCGCGATGCCGGCGTGGGGCGGCGGACGATGTGCGGGCTGCCCGCCGTCTCCTGGCGTCGCGAGGACGACCGGCCGGACCGCCGCTGTGCCTGTCGCTGTGGCGCGCCGCCGAGACCGATCTGCTGATCGCCGTCGGGAACGCCCAGGCTGCCCGGAAGCTGCTGGGACAGCTGGCTGACACCCGCCGGCCGGACCATGCTCTCGCGCTCGCGGCGGCCCGGGCGAACCTCGCGTGCGCTGATCTAGAGGGAGCGGAGCACGCGGTGGCGGCTCTGCTGCGGGCGGACGGTGGCGGAGGCAGTTCGGTGGTGTCGGCATGTGTGGTGGCAGCGGTGGCGGCCGCGCGGCGTGATGACCATGCGCGGGCCACCGACCTGCTGGCGCGTGCCCTCGCGCTCGCCGAGGACGAGGGACTCGCTGGCCCGTTCCTCGAATTCGGCGGCGAACCGTTGGCGATCTTGGATGCCCATCCCGGCCTCTCCGCCGCACATCCGTTCTTCGTGTCGACTCTGCGGGCCATGGCCACGACGGAGTCCGCCGCCGCGGTGAACCCGCGGACGCCGACCGACGGCGGACCGGTCATGGCCGTATCCGGGGCGGGGGTGCCGCCTCCGGGGGTGCCGCCCGTGGGGGCGGCCGGCCTGGGGGTGCCGAGCGGGGGGACGCCGAGCGGGGGGACGCCGAGCGGGGGGACGCCGAGCGGAGAGGTGGCGGTGCCCG
>NZ_CDWWXA010000075.1:14507-24401 GCF_977971845.1 Frankia sp. CeCAU1
GCCGAGCGGGGGGACGCCGAGCGGAGAGGTGGCGGTGCCCGCGCCCGCGTGGCCGGCCACCCCACGTCGATCCGTCATGAGCGGGCGAATGGCACGTCCGGCCCGCATGACCCCCGCGGCGCGCTCGGCGCCGCCTGACCGTGACAGGCAGGGGGCCGGCGTCCCGCGCGGCCCCTCCGGCCCCTCCGGCCCCTCCGGCCCGGCGGGCTACGGCCTTGGGACGGGAACAAGTCCGATCTCCCCAGGGCAGCCGGGGGCGCGTGAGCGCTCACCCGGTTCCAGGGCCGGGCGGGGACCCGGGGCGGGCGGCCGGCTCAGCGACCGGGAACTCGCGGTCCTCAGCTATCTGCCGACGATGTTGACGACCGCCGAGATCGCCGCCGAGCTCTTCGTCTCCGTGAACACGGTGAAGACGCACCTGAAGAGCATCTACCGCAAGCTCGACGTGCCACGGCGTCGCGACGCTGTACATCGCGCGCGTGAATTGCGTCTATTGTAAATAGTCATACCGTTTATCGTAAAAATAAATTTTAGGTGGGAGGTCAACGGCCCGGTGGTCGGGGCGCCGCGATCAGGATGACGGTGATTCAGTGAATCGCGGCGGGCACGGGGGTGGGTACCCTCCCCCCGAGCCGGGTCCGTCGTCCACTGCGTCCGCATAGCCGGCATCGGTGCGGTCGCTCTCCGTGTAACCGGGGCCCGCGTGACCGGCATCGAGGTAGCCGGCATCCCTCTGGATCCTGTTGGACCCGGGCTGCGGTGGGCCGTACCGGTATGTGCCGAACGCCGCCGTTCGTTCGATGCGCCGCCCGATCGGTCCGGGACCAGGCCCGATCGGTGTCCGCCCCGCTCCGCGGGTACGTGCGGTGGCCCGTGCCGGTGCCGGCAGGAAGGCGCGGAGCAGGCAGATCATCGATGTCACGATCCCCGTGATCATCAGGATCAGGCCCAGAACCTGGAGATCCACTCCGGTGGCGTGCCAGGTGAGCGCGTAGCGCAGGATGGCACCCACCACGACCAGGAAGACCGACCGCCCCAAGGTCATCGCCTTCGTACCTCCGCCTCTCTCCTACCGTGGCTTTGGTCTCCTGCTGTGGCTTCGACCGGTCGATGATCGGTGCATGGCCACATCGCGCCCCGGCCGCGCTCGATGGTGTCCGCGCTCGATGTGTCGTCGTCGTGGAGCGGCACCATGGGATGGGTGGTCCGTGCGGGGAGCGGAGAACTCAACCCCTCCGGAGGCGGGCCGCGGACCGCTGGCGAAACCGTGCACTGCCGCTGTGGATACCCTGCGTGACCAATGTTCATGCTGTCGATGTCGGTCGGGATCCGGGGCTCACCCGCGCCGGAGGACGTTTTCCGGTTTCTTTCGCGGCCGCGATCGAAGCCGGGGAGCCAATCTCGTACTTGTGAGGTAGCCCCGACGGGCGGTGCCAGCGGGAGGGAAAAATCACCTCGAGCCACTGCCGGGGGCCGCCGGACGCCGCCATCCCAAACGTTTACGTGCGTTAAGGTCGCGTTTTCCCCGGCTGAGCCGAAGATGCGGGGTGAGTGTGATCGGGGGGGCGTGGGCGACTACTGGCGTAGCGAGGGAGGTGGGCCCTACGCTTGCCGAACCTGTCCAACTTCGCCGGAAATCAACCTGGCGGCATCGTCCCTAGCGGACGAGGCCTGGCGTCGGTTCTGAGTTCTGACCCCCCCCGGAGGCACGTGTGACCGACCGAGTTTCCCGCCCGCATGATGTTATCGGTGAGGACGCACTACATCGGCCGCGAATTGGCGTGACCGTCGACACATCCGCCGAGGCCGCTGCGGCGGGCCGGGTCGCGAGGCGTGTCTCCGCGAGCTCACCCGCACCGCTGACCCCGCCGCACCGCTCGCCGGCCACCCGGCATTCCGCAGCCACCGGCGCCGGTGCGGGGCGACCGCTGCACCAGCGCTCCGGCCCGCCGGGGAGCGGCGTGCCGATGGGCGGCTCGCCGATGGGCCGCGGCGACGCGCCGAGCGCCACCGGCCGCGCGGTCTCGGCCGGCGGCCCGCCCGTCCGGTCCGCTCCGGTGGCGCGTACCGCGCCGATGCCGCGGGACCTGGCTCTCGGCGCGGCCGAGCTGCGCGGCATCCTGCGCGTGGTGGAGGACTGCGAGCGGGCGTCGTCGCTGGCATCCTTCCGCGAGCTCGCCCTGGACGGCATGGCCCGGCATCTCGGTTACCGGCATTCCGCCTTCTTCCTGGGCTCCTCGCTCGAGACCGCCTTCCAGGACGCCCGGCCCACCGGTCGCGGACTGGCGCTTCGACTCGCGGGCCCCTACCTGGAGCGTTACCGGGAGCTGGAGGCCCTCAGCAATCCGGACAGCCTGCGTTCGGTCCGCGAGCGGGGGCTCGCCACCCTTGACGATCTCGGCGTCCCGGAACGCCCGGAGGTGCGGATGCGCCTGGAGCGGTTTCTGCGGGCACACGGCATCCACGCGAAGCTGCTCATCCGCCTGTTCGGTCCGTCGAACGTGGGCGCCGTGGTGTCCCTGCTGGATTCTCGGCCGGGCGCGTTCGGACCGCGGGACCGCGCCGTCGGGGCAGTTCTCGGGCGGCATCTCGGTAACCTCCTGCGTTTCTACATCCGGGCGGACCCGGGCCCGTCGGTCGCGGGCAAGCTGTCGGCGCGCGAGCGCGACGTCGTCCGTCTCGTCGCCGAAGGCCGTTCCAATCGCCAGGTCGCCGAGGCGCTGTGCATCAGCATCGACACGGTCAAGCACCATCTCACCCATGCGCTCGTGGCGACGGGGTGCACGAACCGGACCCAGCTGGCGATCGCGTGGCAGCGGGAGACGAGCGCGTTCGCGGCCCCCGGCAACCCGCGGCCCTGAAACTGTGACGTCATAAGGTCATGAGGCCGCTGCCGTGGATGTTCGATCGGCGGGATCCGTGGGATCCGCGGCGGTGCCGATGATCTACGACCTCGGATTCGAGCCGCGAACCCCGGTGCGCCACCGCGCGGGACGCGGTCGCCGGCACCTGGTCCTCCGATGACGGCGATCATGATCGACCTCTCCGTCGGGGCCGCCGGCATTTCGGCGCGAAGGGATGAGGCGAGAGCCCGGTCCCGATGATCGAGCAGTGGCGGGAACGGACACCCTGCGTGTCCGTTCCCGGTGCCGACGGCCGCGTGCCGATGATCCCACCCGGGTGACAAAGCCGGTCCGTGGTAATCGATCTGGCCTCGCCTGACCGGTCCCGAGGGTCATGTCCTGCACGCCCCGCGACGACTGTCGCTTATTGTGGCTGAAATGTTGCCATTGGCATCCCTATTGAGGTCGTTGCCGGAAAGTTGATCGGATAAGCTTGCGATCGATGGCGCGCTGTGACTAGGTTGGCCGATGTCCCTTCTGGTCCGCATGGGGTCTGAAGGAGTCAGTCCCCGTCCGTCAGCGCCTGACCCGGCCGGCGGCGACCACGATCGATTTTCAGGACGGTGTCCGCCCGTGGTTCCATACCTCCCGGGGCGTCGTCCTCGCATCCGATTTCTCCAGGCCCTGCGCGTGCGGGTGTGTGTTGCCGGAAAGTAGCCACATCTGTTCATCGCCGCATTGGATGATCGATACTGAAGAGAAACCGCCGCGACCGGCGACCGGGATAGCGACCTGCGTGATACTCATTCGTAACCTCCATCGATGGCCGCAGCGATTGATGACGTCGCCCGGTGCACACCCCTGCGGGCTCTGTGTAATCCCGATCCGCGACATCGTCATCGATGTCCGGCGGTGGGCGAGCCGGCGACTGGATGCCGTCCGAACCTGGTCACGGCGACCGCGCCAGTGGTCCGATGGGCCCACGATCACCGCTGTGGTCCGGCGCCGCGCAATGATCCCAACCGAGCCGGCTAGTATTCCGCGCACGTTGGCAATCCTGTGTCGGCTAATCGGATGCGGCCGCCGTGGGACCGGGGGACACCAGTTCCGCGACAGCCTGTTGGGGGTTGGTTCGTTTTTCGCATACTCAGGGCGGATGCGGCTTCCCGGATGTCTGCCGTCCCGACGGCACTGACCAGGAGGTCTGGATGGTGCGGGCGGTCCCGTCGTCCGAAACAAGTCGATCATGCTGGTTCGGTGGGTGAGTTCCATGGCCTCGATGCGCCGCCGCGACGATCGTGCGGCAGCGGGCGCGCCGCTGGCCACGGGTCTGCCGGCTGCCCGCCTGCCCTTGCGGTGCCCGCCCACGCGGACCAGCGATTACCCGCCCATCCGGACCAGCGATTGCCCGCCCATGCGGACCAGCACAGCCCCCTCAGCCTCTGCCCCCTCAGCGCCCTGCCTCAGGCGGGGACCGGTCGGGAGGACCAGCCGATGACCACTGCACCCAGCGCGTCACCCGTGGCCTCGCCGGCCAACCCCGCCGACCGCGATCCGCTCGACGCCCGCGAGCTGGTCGTGGTGATCACGCCGTTCGCCGAACCGTCCGCGTCCCTGGTCGCCGCGGTGCAGCGGGCCGGAGGGCTCGGGGTGCTGGATCTCGGGCTGCTGGCCGGACCGGCGCGTGATGCGCTGCGGGACGCCGCGCGGTGGGCGCCGGGCCGGTTCGGGGTGCGGGCCGCCCCCGGCTGCCCCCTCGGTCCCGACGAGCTGCCCGCGAGCGTCGGGACTGTCGTACTCGTCGCCCGATCCGGTCCGGATCCCCGATCCGGCCCCGTCGCGTGGGCGGATGCCGGGCCGGGCCCGGGGAGCCGCTGGGACATCGGCGCGCTGACGAGCCGGTGGCGGACGAGCGGGCCGAGTGGAGAGGCGCGGCGCCGGGTCTGGGCGGAGGTCACCTCGGTTGCGCAGGCGCGCGACGCGGTGGCTGCGGGGGTCGAGGGGCTGATCGCGCGAGGTAACGAGTCCGGGGGGCCTGTGGGCGACCTCACCACCTTCACCCTCCTGCAACATCTGCTCGCGCAGGCGTTCGTCACCACCGAGGGCGCGCCGTTGCCCGTGTTTGCCGCTGGCGGGATCGGTCCGGCCACCGCGGCGGCCGCGGTGGCCGGCGGCGCGGCCGGCGTGGTCCTGGACTCCCAGCTCGCCCTGGTGCGTGAGATGGAGCTGCCGGCACAGGTCGCGGCGGCGATCCGCGCGATGGACGGCAGCGAGACCACCCTCCTCGCCGGCTACCGGGTGTACACCCGCCCCGATCTGCCCGTCGCCGCCATGACGGGCGCTGCCACGGCGATCCCGTTCCGGCTGGGTGCGCGTGATCTGCGTAACCAGTTTCTCCCGGTCGGCCAGGACGGAGCGTTCGCCGCCGATCTCGCCGACCGCCACGTGACCGCGGGCGGTGTCGTACGGGCCGTGCGTCAGGGCATCCGCGAGGGCATCGCTGCCGCCACCCGTACCCGTCCCCTCGCCCCCGGTGCGCCCTTCGCCGCTGTCCGCGGCCTGCGCCACCCGGTCGTGCAGGGACCGATGACGCGGGTCAGCGACCGGGCGGCGTTCGCTCGTGCCGTCGCCGACGAGGGCGGGCTGCCTTTCCTCGCCCTGGCGCTGATGAGTGGCGAGGACAGCCGCGCCCTGCTGGAGGAGACCGCGGACCTGCTCGGGGACGCGCCCTGGGGGGTCGGGGTCCTCGGGTTCGCCCCGGCGCCGCTGCGGGCCGCCCAACTCGCCGCCGTGCATGACGTGCGTCCTGCCTGCGCGATCGTCGCCGGAGGTCGCCCGGCACAGGCGGCCCCGCTGGAGGCCGCCGGCATCGACACGTTCCTGCATGTCCCGTCCCAGGGGCTGCTGAACCGCTTCCTGGCCGACGGCGCGCGCAAGTTCGTCTTCGAGGGGCGTGAATGCGGCGGGCACGTCGGGCCGCGGGCGAGCTTCCCGCTGTGGGAGGCGCAGATCGCCGGCCTGCTGGAGTTCGGCACGACCGGTCAGGCCGGTCCGGACTTCTTCGCGGGCCTGCATCTGCTGTTCGCCGGGGGCGTGCATGACGCCCGTTCCGCTGCGATGGTCGCAGCGGCGGCCGGGCCGCTCGCCGAGCGGGGCGCGAGCGTCGGCGTGCTGATGGGCACCGCGTACCTGTTCACCGCCGAGGCCGTCGCGTCCGGGGCGATCCTGCCGGGTTTCCAGCAGGCCGCTCTCGACTGCGAGCGCACCGTGCTGCTCGAGACCTCTCCCGGTCATGCCACCCGGTGCGTGGAGTCCGCGTACGTCCACACCTTTCTGGGCCGTCGCCGTGAGCTGATCGCCGCCGGCAACTCCCGCCAGCAGATGTGGGAGGAGCTCGAGGCGCTCAACCTCGGCCGGCTGCGGGTCGCGAGCAAGGGCCTGCGCCGTGAGGGCAGCAAGGTCGTCACAGTCGATCCCGCGACCCAGGCCCGGGACGGCATGTACATGATCGGACAGGTCGCCGCCCTGCGTTCGCGGCGGACGAGCATCGCCGAGCTGCATGACGAGGTCACCGCGCAGGCCACGGCCGGGCTCGCCGCCCGCTCCGCCGAGCTGCGCTCCGCCGAGCTGCGCTCCGCCGAGCTGCGCTCCGCCGAGCTGCGCTCCGCCGAGCTGCGCTCCGCCGAGCCACGGCCCGCCGACAGGAGCGCGGCGCCCGACCGCCCGGGCGCCCGGCCGCTCGACATCGCGATCGTCGGGATGTCCGCGATCTTCCCGGACGCCCCGGACCTGGCCAGCTTCTGGGCGAACATCGTCGCCGGCAACGACGCCATCCGCGAGGTCCCGGCCGATCGCTGGGATGCCGAGGTCTACTACCACCCGGACGCGGTGCTCAGGGACGCTGGCCGCAGGACGCCGTCGAGATGGGGCGGTTTCCTCCCGCAGGTGCCGTTCGACGCGCTGGCCTACGGTATCCCGCCGAAGTCGCTGCGCAGTATCGAGACCAGCCAGCTCCTCGCGCTGGAGGTCGCCGCCCGCGCGCTGCGCGGCGCCGGGTACGACGTGGGCCAGAAGGACGTGGGCCAGAAGACCGCCGGCGAGAGTCGGGCGTTCGACCGCTCCCGCACGTCGGTGGTCTTCGGCACGGAGGCCGGGACGGATCTCTCCGGTGCCTACAGCTTCCGCTCCCTGTGGCCGGCGCTGCTCGGGGACCTGCCGGCCGAGCTGGAGGAGTTCCTGCCGGAGCTGGACGAGGACTCGTTCCCGGGCATGCTCGCGAACGTCATCGCTGGCCGGGTCGCCAACCGGCTGGACCTCGGCGGGGTGAACTTCACCGTGGACGCGGCCTGCGCGTCGTCGCTCGCCGCCCTCGACGCCGCCTGCAAGGAGCTCGTCGCGGGCACCTCGGACATGGTGCTGTGCGGCGGCGTGGACACCCACGCGGGCGCCCACGACTTTCTGCTGTTCTCCTCCGTCCATGCGCTGTCTCCGGGCGGGCGGTGCCGCAGCTTCGACGCGGGCGCCGACGGCACCAGCCTCGGCGAGGGGGTGGCCGTCATCGTGCTCAAGCGGCTCGCGGACGCCGAACGGGACGGCGACCGGATCCACGCCGTCATCCGGGCCGTCGCCGGTTCCTCCGACGGGCGGGCCCTGGGGCTGACCGCGCCGCGCAAGGCCGGCCAGGTGCTCTCCCTGGAACGGGCCTACGGGCGGGCGGGGATCTCGCCCAGCGAGATCGGTCTGCTGGAGGCGCACGCGACCGGAACGGTCGTGGGGGACCGCACCGAGCTCGCCACCCTCACCGAGGTCTTCACCAACTACGGTGCGACGCCGGGCCAGTGCGCGGTGGGTTCGGTGAAGTCGCAGATCGGGCACACGAAGTGTGCGGCGGGCCTGGCCGGTCTGATCAAAATGGCCAAGGCCGTCGAGACCGGGGTGCGGCCGCCGACCCTGCACATCGAAACGCCGAACGCCTATTGGGACGCCGAGACCAGCCCGTTCTACTTTGACGACGTCGCCAGGCCGTGGGTTGCCCCGGCCGCGCGGCGCCACGCCGGTGTGTCGGCCTTCGGATTCGGCGGCACCAACTTCCACGTCGTGCTGTCCGCCTATGACGGCGGACCCGAGCCCGCCCACGGCCTCGACAGCTGGCCCGCGGAGTTGTTCGTCGTCCGCGGCACCGACCGGGCGGCGGCCACCCGGGCGCTGGACCGGCTGGCCGAGCTGATCGTCGCGAACGACGCGGCCGGACGGCCGTTCCGCCTGCGTGACCTCGCCTCCACCGTCTGCGCGGAACGCGGCGGCCCGGTCCAGCTCGCGTTCGTCGCCGACGACCTCGACGCGCTGCCCACCGCCATCGACCAGGCGCGCACGTTCACGTCGAACCCTCGGGCGGGTCTGTTCGTCCGGGACCAGGACGCGGATCCGGGTGCCACCGCGTTCCTCTTCCCCGGTCAGGGCAGTCAGCGGCCCGGCATGCTCGCCGACCTGTTCATCGCCTTCCCACGGCTGCGGTCCGTGCTGGACCTCGCCCCCCGGTGGGCGGATACGATGTTCCCGCCGGCGGCCTTCTCCCGGGAGCAGAAGGCCGCCCAGGCGGCCGCGATCACCGACACCCGTGCGGCCCAGCCGACGCTGGGGCTCGCCGGGCTTGCCGTCCACGACCTGCTGACCAGCCTCGGGGTGCGCCCGGACCACGTCGCCGGGCACTCCTACGGCGAACTGGTCGCGCTGTGCGCAGCCGGGGCGCTGGACCGGCGGGACCTCATCGGCCTGAGCGAGGCCCGTGCCGCGGCGATCCTGGCAGCCGCTGGCGACGACCCGGGCACGATGGCTGCGGTCTCCGCGTCGGTCGAGCAGGTCCGCGCCGCGCTCGACGGGGCCGTTACGGGTGGGGAGGCCGGACCGGGCCGGGTCGTCGTGGCCAACCACAACGCCCCGCGGCAGAGCGTGATCTCCGGGCCGACGGACGCCGTTGCCGCCGCCGTGGCGGCTCTCGGCCGGGCCGGCATCAGCGCCAAGCCGATCCCGGTCGCGTGCGCCTTCCACAGCCCGGTGGTGGCGGAAGCGGCGACGGTGCTGGCCGCCCGGCTCGATGAGGTCGAGGTCGAGGCGCCGACCCTGCCGGTCTGGTCCAACACGACCGCCGGGCCCTACCCCGGCAGCCCGGACGAGGTGCGGGCGGCGCTCGCCGGTCAGGTGGCGGCGCCGGTCAGGTTCGTCGAGCAGATCGAGGCGATGTACGCCGCGGGGGTGCGGACCTTCGTCGAGGCCGGGCCCGGCCGCGTCTTGGCGCAACTCGCCGGCAGGATTCTGGCCGGTCGACCGCACCGGGTGGTGGCCACCGACGTCGCCGGCGAGCCGGGGCTGCGCCGGTTGCTGCTGGCCCTCGCCGAGCTTGCCGCCGTCGGCGTCGAGCTCGACCCCTCCGCGCTGTTCACCGGCCGCGACGCCCGGGTGGTCAGCGCGACGGACCTGCCGCGCCGTCCCGGCTGGCTCATCGACGGGGCCTATGTGCGCACGCCCGACGGCCGCTTCCTTCCTGGTGGGCTGCGGCCGCCGACCCGGCTGACGGCGCGGACGACGTCACCCGGGGTCGCATCCGTGCCCGGGGTCGCATCCGTGCCCGAGATCGTCGGCGTGCGCGGGTTCGTCGAGGACACCGTGGCGCAGGCTCCCCCGTTCGACCGCGCCGGCGTAACCGACCACAGCGAGACGACCGACGACCCTGCGGCGGGGCCCGCCGGACTGGCCGAACTTGGAGGTGACGGACCGGTGGACGCCGTGGTGCTGGAGTTTCTGCGGACCACCCGGGAACTGGTCGCGGCGCAACGTGACGTCGTACTGGGCTACCTGGGCATCGACCCGACCGGCCTGGCCCGGCCCGGCCAGCTCTCCGAGGGGCAGCCGGCGGACCTTGTGCCGCCGCGGCCGGGGGTCGTGTCCGACGACGCGCGGGGCTTCGTGCCGCCGCGGCCGGGGGTCGTGTCCGACGACGCGCGGGGCTTCGTGCCGCCGCGGCCGGGGGTCGTGTCCGACGACGCGCCGGACA
>NZ_CDWWXA010000076.1:0-23014 GCF_977971845.1 Frankia sp. CeCAU1
TCCGCAATGGGGACGAGTCGACCGGAATACGTATCTTTAACAGTGGGAAATCCGGGACGAGGACTGTAGAGTGGGCGGCGGCCCCAGCTAGTTTCTACCAGCGCCTCCAGCAGCTCGCGGTGCCCCTAGTCTGTGTCATGCTCCAGAGCAATGACTATGGGTCCGGGCTGGAGCCGTTCAACTATCAGGCAAACCTCCAAGCGTTTGTAAGCCAGATCAAGGCGACGGTAACCCCCACACCCAGCATCCTTCTACTGGGAACCTACAAGCGCCTGGACGTCAATGCCCCGGCCTACCCCTACAGTCAATACCAAGCGGCGCTATCCGCAGTTGCCGCCGCTAACTCTGACTGTGTCGAGTATATCGACATCTCCGCGCCGTATCCGACCTCGCAGGCGCTCGATCAGGCGTCTACGCCTATCGACACCGCCGACTATCTACACCAGACAGACCGTGGCCACCGCATGATGGCCCGTCTACTATGGTCCGCGTTCGTCGCTCCGGCATCCACCGTCGCCCCGACTGTCACATTTTCGCCACGGTTGATTTCCGGCCTGCTCGGCTGGTGGGATGCGGGCGCATTGGCTCAGGCTGATAACACCGCCGTGGCATCCTGGGCTCCGACTGCCGGGCTGGAGCAGGCGCCGCTCGCGCAGGCGACGAGTGGACAGCGTCCGGTCTACCGGACGAATAGGGTCAACAGTCTACCCGCAGTGGTGTTCACCTCGACTTTGTCCCACGCTCTTGATACAGGTGACTGGTCGGCGAAACGGGTCGTTCCAAAGACCGTCATCATTGTGGCCAAAGAGGTCTCTGGTAACTCGGGGAACCTCTGGACAGGCCGGTCTGGGGTCTACTGTACGGCGGCGTCCTCTGGGGGTGGTGGAATCGCTATCGGCGCGGGGGCGAGCACAGAGCTCGTCGCCAGCTTCGTAGGCACCACCTACTTCGCTGCCGCCTGTGTCTACAACGGCGCGAGCCCGAACAGCAGTATCTATGTGAACTCTCGGACGGCTACGGTGACGGGATCAACTGGGACGGGGAGCAACGCCGCCCTCCCCGGATTTCGACTTGGGTCGAACTCCTCTGGAACCGGCAACTTTCTGGATGGCGAGATTTCTGAGATCATGGTCTATGACCGAGCGCTTCCCCAGAGAGAAATACAGGCATTGATGTTGTATCTGGGCAGTAAATACAACATCAGCATTGCATAGGAGATGCCTATCCCTGCCGGTCCTGCTGCAATCGCCCATGTCACGCCCGGCTGAGAGCCGACACTACCGGCCCACCTAGCTAGCCGACCACCCCCGCCCGCCTCGCGCGGGCTTTTTTTATGCCCGCAAACAGGATCGGAGTAGGATTAAATGGCAAATATCGTTTTCAATGTGGCGCTCGGTTGGGTGTCGTACTACGCCTCCCTCCCTGCCGCGAATGACGCCCTCATCATCGTGCCGATCGAGACGACAGGCATCGTTTCGGACGCGACTATGCGGGACTACGCCGACCTAGCCGCCCTGCTGGCCGGTGCCAGCAACGAGCAGACGACCATGGGCCGGAAGACTGTCACCTCGGTGACGAGCGCCGTGGACAACGCGAATGACAGGTGGAACATTGACATTGCCGATCAGACGTGGACTGCGGCTACTGGGAACGCGATTTCCGCGTTGGTGATCTGCTATGACCCGGATACTACGGGCGGCACCGATTCGTCGATCATTCCGCTGACCAAGCACGACTTCGTGATCACCCCAGACGGTTCAGATGTGACAGCAACAATTACCGACTTCTTCCGCGCATCGTCTGCCGCCTGACCACATCCTCTGACCTCAACCGGAGGGCCCCGCGGTGGCGATCACCTACGTTGGTGCTGGCACGTCCTCCCGGGCCACAGCGGGCGGCACCACTCCGGCCCTGCCATCCGGCCTGGCAGCCGGGGATTTGCTGGTTCTCGCCGACGGGGTGGTGTCCTGGTCCGGGGCAGGCGGCCCGGCGACACCAAGCACCCCGTCCGGGTGGACGCAGATCGCCCCCTACCGGAATAGCGGTAGCGGATATGCACGGCTGACGCTGTACGCCCGCTCCTACCAGACTGGGGATTCAGCGCCGACCGTCGCCTACACCCCGAACTCGGGTGGCGGCAACGACAACCATTTTTCGCAGATCATCGCGTTTCGCGGTGCGGCGCTTTCCTCCGTCACGGATGTACTCGGCTCGGGCACCTCCTCGGGATCATCGGACACCACGGTGGGCCCGATTTCGGGTATCACCACGGTGGTTCCCGGATCGCTGGTCGTCGTGTACGCGGTCCGCGACGACACGATGACGTCGGCGTCGACACTCACCGGTGATTCACTGACATGGGCCGAGGCCTTCGAGTTTTCGGATGCCTCGCTGGGCGCCGACGGCATGTCGGCGATGCTCGACTATGCGGTTACCACCTCCGCGCAGGCAATAAGCAGCAAAACGTTCACGGTTTCTGGCGCGTCTGCCGAGGCTGGCGGGATCGTCTGGTCGATCCGGCCGGTCCAGACGGTTTCGGTTGTAACGGTCTCGGCGACCGAAACCGCTCAGCCCATCGGCCGGCGGAAAACACGCACGGTCGGGGTCACAGCTGGGGCGGATGCCGGGCAGACGGTTCGCCCGTCGCACATCATCCCGGCCGCGGTCGCCTCCGAAGCAGACACCGGGCAAACGGTCGGGCGTCGGAAGATTCAGGCGCTCGGCATCCCCGCGGAGCCGGACTCGGCGCAGCCGGTCGGCCGACGCAAGGCCAAGGCGTTTCCGTTCGCGTCCGGGACCGAGCAGGCCCGGCCGGTTACCGCCTCCCACGTTGCAGCCGTCGGGGTGGCGGCCGAAACCGGCGGCGCCCAGCCGGCCAGCCGGGTCAAAGCCAAGGCTTCCCCACTCGGCCTGGAGACGGCGACGGCGCAGGCCGTTGCGGCGCGAAAGTCCCGCACGGTCGGGGTCGCCGCCGAAACCGGCAACGTCCAGGCGATCGCCTCCACGTTCCGTGCAGCACTCGAAACCGATGGGGCTCAGCCCGCCGGGCGGGTCAAGGGTCGGACAGCCGGAGTTGCCGGCGAGACGGATGCGGCGCAGCAGCTCGGGCGGATCCACGCCCGCCCGCTCGGGGTCGCCGCAGATGCCGGCAGCGCCCAGCCGGTCGGTAAGGCGAAGGCAAAGTCGATCGACTTCGCCGTGGGGCAGGCTGCGGCACAACCGTCCGGACGGCGGAAGAGTCTTCCAGTCGGGGTCGTATCCGAGCAGGCTGCGGCGCAGCAGCTCGGTGTGAGCATCGGCGGAACACTGCCTCCCGCCGCCGAAACGGGCACTGCCCGGCCGATCGGCGAAGCGAAGGCAAAGCCCGTCGGAGTCGCCGCTGAGACCGGCGCGGCACTGCCGGTCGGCGCGGTGAAAGCTCGTGTCCTCGGTGTGGCGGCCGAGGTGGAAACCGCCCGGCCGGTCTCTACCTCGAAACGGCGGACGCTCAGTCTCGCAACCGAAACCGGCGGCGCCCAGCCGGTCGGGGTGCGAAAGTCCCACCCGGTCGCGGTGGCCGCTGAAACAGGCGGCGTACAGCCTGTCGGCAGGCGGAAGACTCTCCCCGCCGGCATCGCCGCGGAGACGGATGCGGCGCAGCAGCTCGGCGCCGGGATCGCGGCTTCGCTCGACGTCGCCACCAGCATCGAAACCGCGCATCCTGTCGGCAGGCGGAAGACACGGGCACTCGAGGTAGCGTTCGGCTTTGAAGATGCCCAGACGGTCCGCATAGGGCAGTTCGTTGCCCTCGACAGCACAGACGAGACCGATACTGCCCGGCCGGTCGGCCGGCGGAAAGCGGCGCCGGTCGGCTACAACGACCCGTTCCTGCCCGAGTTCACACCCGGCTGGCCGCAGTCAGGCGGGGCAGGTGAGACGGGCAGTGCGCTGCCCGTGGTCGGCCGGAAGATCCGACCGACCACGCCGGCCGACGAGACCGAAACCGCTCAGCCCATCGGCCGGCGGAAGACACGCACGGTCGGGGTCGCCGCTGGGGCGGATGCCGGGCAGACGGCAGGCAGGGGCAAAGCTCGCACCCTCACCCCTTCGGATGGGCAGGCTACGGCCCGCACGGTCGGCGCGGTCAAAACACTGCCCGCGGGCACTGCGGTAGAGCAGAACACCACCCGGCCGGCCGGCACGGCGAAGGCGTTGACATCTACGGCCGGTGAAGCTGTCGAGCAGGCCCAGCCGATCGCGGCACGCAAAACCCGCACGGTTGGCTCGGCGTCCGGCCTCGGAGCGGCACAGACGGTCGACTCGGCGAAACGACTGGACGTCACCTCAGCTGCCGAAGCCGCGGATGCCTGGCCAGCCGGAAGCGCCAAGGTCCGCTTTGTTGTAGCCGTCGCTGAAACCGGCACTGCCGGAATTGTCGGCCGGGTCAAGATCCGGTCTTTCGGGGGAGCCGGGGAGTCCTGCGCTGCCATCGACCCCGGCTGGGTGAAACGCCGGATAGTCGGCTTTTCCGATCCGTTCCCTGACGGGTTCGGGGACAGCTGGCCTCGGACCGTCGGCGCCGAAGGGGTCGGCGAGGCGCGGGAGATCCGGCCGTCCCACGTCGTTTTTATCGGCTCCGCCCAGGATGCCGGCGTGGCGCAGCCGCCCGGCCGGGTGAAACGTCGGGGCGTGCTGGCCGCATCCGAGGCGGAGGCGGCACGCCAGTTCACGATCCGCGGCCCGTGGACCGGTGACCGGGGGCAGCTCACCGCTGTCACCGGCCGGGTCGGTGCCCTTACCGGAAACGTCCAGTAGGAGGCGACTGATGGTAGCCGAGCTGTACTACCTAGCCGAGGCGACTTTGCTGGAAGCTCAGGCCAAGGACACGTCGGGAACCCTGCTCGACCCGGCCAGCATCACGCTGACGATCAGGCGGCCTGACGGATCGCAGATCACCCCGAATCCGGCGACGTTCACCCACACCACGACCGGGATCTACCAGTTCGTCTACACAAACACGGCGGTCGGCCCGCACTCGGCCCGCTGGGTCACAGTCGACCCGGATGACCAGTACGAGGTTGAGTGGGACGTCCAAGGCTCACAGCTGGACATCTCCCCGTATGCCCCGGTGTACGCGACCGCCGCGGACTATAGGCAGGTCACCGGCCAGGATCCGCCCGCGGACATCATCCGGAAACTAGCCCGCGCGAGCCGCTTCCTCGACCGGCTCCTGCTGACTGCGATCTACGACGTCGACGACGCCGACCTACCCGCGGACCCGCAGATCGCCGCCGCGTTCGCCGAGGCGGCCTGCGAGCAGGTCCGCTGGCAGGCCGAAACCGGCGACGAGCTCGGGCTGAGCACGGTCTACCCGTCGATGAGTATCGGCTCGGTCAGCATCAGCCGCGGTTCCGGTGGCGGGGGCACCGGGTCGGCGTGGGAACGGGCCGCGCCGGCCGTCGCCGACGTGTTGATGAACGCCGTGTCGACGGCGGGTCAGCCGCTCTACCTCGGGTTCCCCATCATCTACGGCTGACCGCGCCGGGCTGCACCGGGACGGCACCGAGCAGGGTCACCGGCTCGTCCGGGCCGAGCACCACCCATCCGCCTGCCTGCACGCCGTAGGGCTGGCCGCATCCGCAGTACCAGACCTGCCCGGCGGGCAGCTCCGGTGCCCAGCCGGACGGGGTGAGCGCGCGGACCATCGGCGGCCGGCACCGGTGGACCCAGCCGGCCAGGGTCTTCGTCTCCCAGTGCACCCGCCCATCATCCCAGGCCGTTGTAGCGCCCTCGCGGGCGTTGTATGTGCGGCCCAGCCGGCTTCCCCACGCCACATCCCAGTGACCTGGGTCTTACCTCCCGGAGGCGCTGTGGCCGGCATCCCCGGCATGCTCCTGCGCTTCCTGGCGGTCATCGAGCCGTACCAGGGTGCGGGCTCCCACGGCCCGATCCTCGGCCCACCCGGCCCGGCCGTGCGCTGCTTCGCCGAGGTCCGCCGCTCCCTGACCGTCGACCGCGAATCCCGCCGGGTCACCGCCAACGCCACCGTCTGGTTGCCCCTCGGCACCGTCTGCCCGGCCGAATCGATGGTCACCGTCACCCGCCGCGACGGCTCCCCTTTCATCGCCCACACCCGGGTCCTTGCGTCCATGCCGCGGGACGGCGGCGGACTGCCCGTCCCATCCCACCTCGAGATCCAACTCCAGTGAGAGGAGTCGCGCCGTGGCGCGAACCGCCATCACCCCCATTCAGCTCGCGTCGACCGGTGTCGACCCGTTCCCGACGTCCGGGGATGCGACGAACGGCCACACCTACCCGTGGTCGAACAGCCGGGTCCTCGCGGTCCGCAACGGAGGCGGCAGCTCCCTGACCGTCACCATCCGCGTTAACGCCACGGTGGACGGGCTCACCGTCCCCGACCGGACCGTCACCGTCGCCACCACCGCGAGTCGGATCATCGACACCCGGGCGAGCGCCTACCAGCAGGCCGACGGCGGGGTGTACGTCGACCTGTCCTCGGCCACCTCGGTCGTCCTCGGCGTCCTCGACGTCGTCCGGTCTTGAGCCTGGCCGAGGGGCTCGCCGTCTGGCTCGGCGAGCATGTCCCCGGCCTCGCCTACCAGCCCGATGGCGAGCCCTACCCGGACGGCGTCGTCGGCATCTACATCGAGCAGCTCCCCTCCGGCCCGGATGTGGCCGTGGCGGTACTCACCGCCGACGGGCAGCCCTCCGACAGCCTGCTCGGCTGGGACAGCCCGGCCCTTCAGGTCCGGGTCCGCGGCGACCGCTCGCCGTTCGGCGCCCAGCAACTCGCCCAGCGGATCTACAGCGCGCTGCACGGCCTGTCCGGCGTGCAACTGGATGGCGACATCTGGCTGGCGCTCGCTGTCTGCCTCAACTCCGGTCCGACCGCGTCGGCACCGGACGAATCCGGGCGCTGGCAGTGGGTTGTGACGGTGGACTGCGAGGTCCAGGCGCTGACCGAGCACCGCCCCGACTGACCGAGCCTCAACCCGTTCATCAAGCCCCGCCGGGCCATCCGGTGGGGCTTTTACGTTTCCAGGAGCACTCATGGTCGCGACGCAGATCCCCGCGCGGTATCTGATCGTGCAGGTCCGCGCGGCGGACGGCACGACATGGCTCCCCATCAAGGGCGTCACGCAGTGGACCTACAACCCCGCCGAAGGGGAGGAGGTTACGGACACCACGACTTACGACTCGGCGGGTGACGCCGAGTCCCGCAAAATGCAGCGGGGCAAAAGCTTGAAGGGCGAGGGCCGGCTCTACAAGGACAACATCACCGGCGTTCAGGACGCCGGCCAGGCCCGCTGCGAGGTCATCGCCGACTCGCTGGCCGAGGACTCCGCCGGCCGGGTGAGGTTCCGCCACCCCATGGACTCCCAGTGGCGCATGTGGGACGCGATCTTCTCCATGGGTGAGCAAGGCGGGGGCAACAACGACATGACGAGTTGGTCGGTCACCGCGACCCGGACCGGCCCGAGCATGACGGCGTCCGCCCCGTGACCCGCCGCGAGGACGTCGATCCGCGGGACTTCAAGGTCGACCCCGACGAGATCTACGACCCCGACGACGCGGACGGCGAGCAGGGCGACGGGCCGGGCGAGTACGAGGACTTTGATGCCTACTGGGCCGAGCACGGCACACGGGTGGAGATCCGCCACGCTCGGATCTGCGGCGTCGAAGTCGAAGTCCCGTCCGATCTCCCGCTTGAGGTCGAGGTCATCATCCAGCGGAACGGCGGGCAGCTCGCGAACCGCGACCTCGACCGCGTCATCGATCTGATCTTCGGTGAGGACGTCCTGTCCCTGTGGATCGCGAACGGGATGACCCGCGGCCAGTTCCCGGTCGTCTGTGCCTGGGCGCTCGCGAACGCTGAGGGCCGGCCGCTGACGTTCGCAGAGGCCGCGGAGAAGGTCGCCGACTCGCAGGCGCGCCCTACGAACCGGGCGGAGCGCCGCGCCGCGACCCGCCCCCGTGGATCCGATTCTGGCCGTTCGTCGTCGCGGACTTCGCGCGGGAGTACGGCCTCTCGCAGGCGCAGGTAGCCCGCCTGACCTGGCGTGAGTTCTGCCGTTACCTCGGCGGTCTGTCCGCCGAGGCCGTCTACCGGCAGGTGATTCGCCACGCCCCCCGCCTCGCCTCGGGCTCCGAGACCCGCGCGCTGACCGCCCGCATGTAGATCACCTGCTCATGCCTGCCCTGGGAGGCTCCCTGTGGCCGGTGCAGCCAGTGGTGGCCTCAATGTCGGCCGGCTCTACGCGACATTGGACTTGGACACCGCGCGGTTCACTCGCGGTTTGACCAGCGCCGGGGCGCTGTTCACCTCGTTCACCGCGGGTTTCGGCAATGCCATTAGCTATCTCGGTGTTGCCGCGTCCGGGCTGCACGTCATCGCTGGTGTCGGCGCGGTCCTCGGCTCGATCGCCCCCGCCGCCGCGGTCGCGATCCCCGCCATTCTCGGCCTCGCGCAGGCGTTCGGCACGCTCAAGCTGGCGTTTGCCGGGGTCGGCTCGGCGATCTCCGCCGGGCTGAAGCAGCGCCAAGGCGGCGGCGGTGGTGGTGAAGGTGGCGGCGGAGACACGGCCGCCGCGGCGAAACAGCGCGCCCACGCCATCAAAGAAGCCGAGCAGAGCCTCGGGGATGCGCGCGAGCGGCTGGCTGATTCCTACGAGAATTCCGAGCGGCGGAACATTTCCGCGCAGCGCGACGCGGTTGACGCACAGAAGGCGTTGAACCGGGCGCGGCAGGACGCCCTCCAGCGTTTGAAGGATCTCCGCCGGGAAGTTGAGCGGGGTTCGCTCGACGAACGGGATGCGGCGCTGGCCGTGCGCGATGCCGAGCGGGAACTGCGGCGCGTCCAGGGCGATTCGACGTCGACCGCGGACGACCAGGAAAGAGCAACCCTCGCCTACGAGAGGGCAAAAAATGCCCTGAGCGACACCCGCGAGGAAATCACCAAGAACAAGGTCGAGCTCGCGGACATGACCGCGAAGGGTGTCGACGGCCAGGACGAGGTCATCGACGCCCAGCAGCGGGCGAACGACGCCGCGCAGAACGTGGTCGACACGCAGATTGAGGGCCAGCGGCAGATCCGTGACGCGCTGCGTGGGGTGGAGCGGGCCGAGTACAGCCTCCAGCAGGTCCGGGAGCAGTCCACCGCGGCAGCAGCGGGCGGTACGGATGCCTACGCGGATGCGCTGGCGAAACTTACTCCGCTCGCGCGGCAGTTCGTGACGACGCTGATGGGGTTCGCACCCCAGTTCGACCAGCTCAAGGAAGCAGCGAGCCACGTTTTCCCAGGAATGACGTCCGCGCTGAAAGATGTCATGACCAACTTTGACGTCTTCAAGGCCGGGATTCGGTCGACGGCTGACAGTATATCTAGCGTTGCCGAGCGTGCCGGAAAGCTTTTCTCGGGCCCGGGTTTCCGTGGCGAGCTCCAGACGATGATGCAGAACAATTCCGTGGCCACGAAAAACTTTGGAGATGCGCTCGTCAACGTTCTCCGCGGCTTCTTTTCGATCGGCGCTGCCGCGTCTCCAGTGCTGGCCGAGATCTCAGGAGGTGTTGGCGGGATCACGGACAAGTTTCGGCAGTGGGCGGAGCAGGCAAATGCGTCCGGCCGCCTGACGGAGATCATTCGGGGGGCAGTCGACAGCCTGAAGCAGTTGGGGGGAATCCTTGGGAATGTTGGCGCAGGCATCGGTAATATTCTCGGTGCTTTCCAGGTGTCCGGCGGAGGCATCCTCAACACGTTGACAGCCCTGTCTCAGGCGTTCCTCAAGTTCACGCAGAACCAAGCCGTCATTCACATCATCCAAGAGCTTGGTAAAGCTTTCTCGGGTGCGCTAGGTAACGCCCTCTCTGAAGTTTTCAAGATTCTTGAGGGGCTGTTGCCGTCGATCGAGCAGATGACACCACTGTTCTCCCAGCTCATGCCCGTACTGATGCTGTTCGCGACGGGACCGCTCGGGCCCATTTTGAAACTCCTCGGCGCGGTCTCCCTGATGGGTCCGGCGTTCGAGGAGATCGCCAGGCCCATCGGCCAGTTCGCCGCCACGTTCGGGGGTGTCCTCGCTGACCTGATGAAGGCGCTGGCGCCTGTGCTGCTGTCGGTCGGCAAGGCGTTCGGGCAGATCCTGACCGCGCTGACGCCCCTGCTACCGCCACTCGGCCAGTTCGTCGCGGCGGCGCTGTCGCTGGTCGGCCCGTTGGCGGAGATCGCCGGCCAGTTGATCGCACAGCTCCTCGCGGGGCTCCAGCCGCTGCTGCCGGTGCTCGTGCAGGCGGGTCAACAGCTTGCTGCCGGGCTGGTGACGGCTCTCCAGCAGACGCAGCCGGCGCTGACCGCGGTGATCGGCGCGGTGGTGCAGCTCCTCCCGGCTCTGCTGCCGCTGATCCCGGCATTCCTGGAGACGGTGCTGGCTCTGCTGCCGCTGATCCCGGCGCTGGCGCAGCTCGTGGCTCAGATCGTCGTTGCGCTGATGCCGATCATCCTGCCGCTGGTCCAGATGATCGTGAACCTCTCGGCGACTATGCGTAACATCCTCAACGTAGCGATCATCGTCGTCGTCGGCGCGATCCAGATCCTCGTCGGTGCCCTGTCGGCACTGGTGGGCACGGTTGGCAAGTCGGTCGGAGAGATCGTTGGCTGGTTCGCCGGCCTCGGTGCGAAGATCACCGGCCTGTTCGCGAAGGCGAGCGAGTGGCTGATCGACGCCGGCAAGAAGATCATGGAAGGCCTGTACAAGGGCATCAAGGCGGGCTGGGAGACGGTCAAAGGCTTGGTCGGCGGCATGGGGAAGGCAATCACCCGCCTCAAGGGTCCGATCGAATACGACCGGCGCCTCCTCATCCCCGCCGGTAACGCGATCATGGACAGCCTCAAGGCTGGCCTTCAGGCCCGCTGGCCGCAGGTCGCCTCCTACCTGTCCGGGGTTGCACCGGCAATGAACGCGATCGTCGGCGCCGTCGCGAACCCCACCCCGACCACCGCGGCGGCTGCCGCGGGCGCGGCCGGTCAGGCGGTCCAGGTGATGTTCTCCGGCCCGGTCTACGCGGACAGCTCGGGCATCGCCCGCCTAGCCCGGGAAATCGCCGTCCCGATCCGCAACGAGATCAACCGGTATGCGGGCCGCAACGGCGGCTCGACCGGTCTCGTCGCCTGACCTACCCGCCATCCCCCTGCACGATCCGCTCGGAGGCGTCCCGTGTCCTGGACCTACTCGGCTATCCCCCTCGCGGCCGGGGACGTGTGGGGCGCACAGGCCAACGCCCGGCTTCAGACCCTGTACGGCGCCGTCAACGACCTGGAGTCGGGGACGGCGCTGTACAGGGTGCCGTGGGCGTCGGGAGACCGGGCGGCGACCATCCAAGCCGCCCTCAACGCCGCGAGCGCGGCGGGGGGCGGGCTGGTCCGGCTCGGCTCCGGCAACCACAGCATCAGCACCTACCTAGACGTGCCGCCGGATGTGAAACTGGCCGGGGACTCCGACCGGTCCACCGTCATCACTCAGACGGCGAGCAACATGCCGATCCTGCGGGTGGCGACCGGTGGGAATGCTGTCACGGATCTGCGGCTGACCTACTTGGCGGCGCAGTCCAGCTCGAACACTAACGCGGTCGCGGTCGAACTTCATCTCGCTTTCATCGCGCGGCTGGAGCGGCTGCACATCTCCAATGCCTATACGGGTATCGGCCTGGCGAAGGGCCGTGGGAGCACGTATATGGCGTCGTGCACCGTGCAAGACATTGAGATTATTGGTTATACCGGGTGGGCGATCGACCTGGTGGCGATCACCAACACGAGCACCGGCAGCTATTTCGCCAACATTTACACGCACAACAATCCGTCCGGGTCGCGGAACCTTGCGGTCGGCGGTATCCGCCTCCAGAACATGAGCGACAGCGTCCTGTCGGTCATCAACATTGAACATTCTCAGCATCAGGACTCCTCCCTGGTCCTGTCCTCTTGTGAAAATCTGACGTTCGCCGGGCTTCACCTTGAAGGCGTCGAGCCGATCAACAACTACAACGGTTTGATCGGCCTGTACGGCAACACGACGACGATCACATGCACGAATGTTACCGTGGTCGGCTGCTTCCTGATCTCGGCGAACATTCCTAGCCTGATCGGCCTGTTCAAACTTGAGAACGGCACCCGCCTGGCCGTCCACGGACTGAAACAACGGTCCTGCACCGTCACCACCCCGGCATGGCCAATTGTCTACGGGGCTGGGGACCTCACCACCGCCCACGTGTGGCTGTGGGACGTCTCCACGACGCAGACCACCGGCAGCCTCTCGGGGAGCACCACCAGCCCGTACCGCTGGTACAACGACCGGGCGGTCACACTGCGGATCGGGCCGGTGGGCACCACCGCCGGAACCCTGTCCGTGTCCTCCGGGGCGCTGGTCTACACCAGCCCGGCCGGCACGGCGACCACCGTGGCTCCGAACTGATGGGCGCCTACGGTCTCGGCACCTACGGTCTCGGCACCTACGGCATCGGGGACGGCGAGGATGCGCCGGTAGACCCCGCGCTCATCGGCACCCCGTCCAACGGCACCCCTGTCGAGCTGCTGTGTTTCGTCTCGTTCGATCGTGACCCACTCGACTGCCCGCTCGCTGTCGGCTCCGACGCGACGTTCGAGGCCGCAACGACGTGGCAGCCAGCGAACGCCCAGACGACGTATGCGGTCGCCACCACACCTGTGCATGCCGGCGTGCAGTCCCGCCGGCTCACCCGATCCACCTCGACTGGCACGGCTGCCGTGTACTGGCAGTCCGCGGTCGGCTCGGTCACCGCGGACCGTTGGTACCTCGCGCTGATCTATATCAGCCCCGACAGCATCGCGCGCACCGGGCAGATAACGATCAGCTTCCAGAGTGCGGCATCGGCGACCCTGTCGGCAGCAACGTCGACGGCGCCGCAGGTGCTCGGCCAGTGGCGGCCCCTCGCCGTCGTCGGCTTGGCGCCCGCGGGGGTCAGCCGGCTCCGCGTCGACGTGGCCATCAACGGCTGCGGCGTCGGTGAGACGCATCTGATGGACACGTTCGCCTGCGACCACCTCGGCACCCTGCTCGGCCCCGGCCGGGTCCGGAACGTGTCGTGGCGCCGCGGGCGGAATGATGAGCTCGGGCAGGTCCAAGCATCGACCTGCACGGTGACTCTGAAGAACGCCGATGGCTACCTCACCCTGGACAGCACCACTGCACCGGCGCCCTACCTCGGCAATATCGACTCCGGTCGACGGCTCGTCATCCTCCGCCAGGTCAGCGGGGTGCTCTACCCGGAGTGGACCGGTACCACGGAGACGTGGGAGCAGTCGATTCACTCGTCTGGCCGCTGGTCCGAGGTACAGGTCCAGGCAACGGACGCGTTCGCCTGGTTCGGGCGACCGATCCTACCGCCCCTGCCTGCCGAGATCATGCTCGATAAACCCGACGCCTACTTCCGCCTCGACGAGGCGAGAGGGGCGGTCGGCGCGGGCAGCATCGCAGGGGACAGCGGTATTGCGACACTCGTCACCTCCAAATACGGCGCGTCGGGTAGCACGTTCGGCGGCGACAACGCAGCGCCGATCCTGGACACGGGGAAAACCGCCGACGACGGTCAGAGTTGGCTCACTTTCAATCCGGGGACGACGGCGAGCACCCAGGAGCCGGGTAGCGTCCTGGATTTCTCCAACGTACCGGCGGCGAACCCGACGATCGCTCCGACGGCTGGCTGGACGGTGGAAATCTGGGCTCAGATGCCCACCGCGGCGATCACCGAGACGATGATCCTGTTCAGGTCGGCGCGGTACTCCGGTGGTTTCGAGTATCACTCCGGTTTCCAGATCGAGTTGTATACGGACGCGCGTATCTACGTGCGGTCACCGACAGCCACTCTGATCATCACGGATGCCGGTTACATTTTCCCGCCCACATCGGCGGTGCCGTACACGTTACCGGTATCGCTCACATGGAGTCCGTCAGGCGGCGCCTACGGCAGCCTTACGCTCAGCACCTACTACGAGACCAAAACGGTGTCACTGAGCTCGAATCCGTATACTGCTGGCACCCCGGATCGCATATGGGTGGGCGGCTACTACCAGTCTTACGTCAAATCGTTGCAGTACGCCTGGAAGCGGCCGGTGGCGCACGTCTGCTTCTGGAAAAGGGCTGTCGATCAATCCCGGATTGCCGCTCATGGTGTCGTCGGAATGTTCGGCGGCAGCGACGAGTCCGAGGGAAACCGGATCGGTGGCGTCGCGAACTTGGCGGGATGGCCGCAGGCGTGGACCCGAATAGACATAGGCCTGTCGTCCATGATGGACCGCTCATGGCAGGCCACGACCGCCCTCTCCCTCATCCAGGATTTAGCGAGGCAAGCCTCGGCGCTGGTCGTCGTGGACGCTGCCGGAAAGCTTGTTATGCGTAACAGACGTGCGCGGGTGAACACTGCTGCGGTTACGACGTTCCGCGCGGCGGATGGTACGGCGATCACCGCACGGGATTTCAACCCGAAAAAAGACGATCAGTTTGTTGAGAATTCTATCAGGGTGACACGGACGTCCGGAGCGACAACCGTAGCTTCCAATGTGACGTCGATCGCCCGCCACGGCGAGAAACCCGCCGATGACATCGAAGTCGCTATCGACTCCGACGAGGAGGCCGCGGCGCTCGGGAGATGGCGGATCGCGACCCGCAAGGACAACAAAACGCGCGTGGCGTCCCTGGTGCTCCAGCCTGGGGCGCGACCGGCGCTCTGGCCAATTCTTCTCGGCCTGGAGGTCGGGGATCGAGTCAGCGTTCAGGGACTTCCATCGCTTTCCCCATGGCAAACCTTGGACGCGTTCGTCGAATCTATCGAGTCCCGGCAGGACGGCAGCCCGCGGAACACGGTCTACACCCTCGGCCTGTCACCATGGCGGGCCGATCTTCACCAGATGGCCCAGCTCGACACCGGCGGGAACCTGTCTCTGCTCGGCGCGGAGGAATGTCAGGCGGGGTGGTACTGATGGCGACGATCCCGAGCCCGCCATCATGGGCAACACCCCACGTCACGTCGGTCGAACTCAACAAGATTTCGACGATGCTGAGGTTTCTATCATACCGCAATGGCGGTTTCTGTCAGCTCACCAACACGGTAGCCCACGACGTCCCCTCGGACTCCGACTACCCGATCGCAATGGAAAATGAGGAGGTCGACCGGGACGGAGGCCATTCCGACCAGGAGAACACCTCACGGTATGTAGTGAAGACGGCGGGGAAATATCTGGTCGCCGGGACGGGTGCACTAGCCGTTAATACCACAGGTTTCCGCGCGTCGAAGTTGATGGTGAATGGCGGCTCGGCCAGTCCGATCACGCTGGCCATCACGCAGCGGGCCGCGATGAGCGGCATCGAGCCTTTCATGCCCGTCGGGCCGCGGATCGCGCAGCTCGCCGTCGGTGACTATGTCGAGCTGCGCATCCGGCAAAGCAGCGGGGCGACGATCAAAACGTCGGTGGCGGACGGCGGCTCGTCCCTGACCGTAATCTACCTGGGAGTCTGATGGCCACGGTCCCCACGATCCGCACGTGGATAAACGAGCTGCTGACCGCCGCCAAAATGAACGAAATCTCGTCGATGTTGAATTTCCTGAAATTCAATTCGGGCGGCCTTGTCCTGGCGCAGCAGACATCCCAGCAGTTCCTCGGCACCACGGCGGACGTTGCCATCACCTTCAACACCCTTTCTCCGAGCGTTGATATGACGCTGGTAGCGAATACCAGGGTGACCGCGCAGACCGCCGGCTGGTACATGATGGGGGGTCTCGTGACGTTCACCGCCGCTTCCGGCGGGGCGCGGTTCGGAAAATTCAAAAAAAACGGAACGACGCTGCATGCCGCTTCCGGTCCTCCTGCGGCGTCCCCAGTCGAAACATTTTTGGATGTCGGAACTTACATCACGTACATGAACGTTGGCGAATATCTGGAGTTGACCGCCTGGCAGAACACGGGCGGCACGATCGCCACATCCGTGGCAGACGGCGGATCGCAGCTCTCCGTGTTCCGTATCGCCTCCTGAATGATGTATTGGGGGTGCACGTGGACCCGACTATCGCCGTCGCCCTCATTGGACTGGTGGGGACGCTTGGCGGTGGTTTCGCTGGTTCGGTTGCCGCGGCGAAAGCTCGCCGGGCCGAGCGAGCCGAACGTGACGAGCGGGCCCGCGCCGAGGCCGCGGAACGGCGCCGCGCCGAGGATCTCGACCGGCTCCGGGCGCTGCTTGACGAGCACCGCGAGGAGCTGGACCGGCGTGACACGGAAATCGATCGCCTAAGGGCACGACTGCAACGGCTGGAGGGCAACGATGGCTGATCCGGTGGACGACCACGCTGCCGCGCATGCGGACGAGGCCGACAGGATCCTGGAACGCCTCGACGTGTCGGCGGCACCCGCAGGGCCGGCCGATGCGCCTGCGGACGACGGCGGCGTTGCCGACCGGCTGGCCCGGGTCCGCCTGTCACCCACACAGCTACAGATCGCGGTGATCCTGTGCGTGGTCCTGTCCGTCGGCTCCCTAGCCCTCGCCTACGCCGGGTTCTCGTCGCGCGCAGAGCTGGCCCGGCGGGAGGCGCAGCGGGCCATGCACCAGACGGAGGAGACCCGCACCCGGGTGGATCAGGCCGATTGTGGGCTGCTGGATCTGCTCCGTCTGCATCCGGGGGATCCGCCGCAGATCTCGGACGCCGGCCGGCAAGTGGCGCGACGTGCACAGACGGCGTATGCCGCCCGCGGGTGCCCGCCTTGACCCCGAACTTCTCCATCTACAACATGCGGGGGGTCGGGTAGATGCTGAGCTGCTATCTGCGGGGGGACGGCCTTGAGCGGACCCTGCTCCTACCCCCGGCTGATCTCACCGGCCCGCGGTCGATGCTCGCCGCGGCGAGGGCGGTGCCCGAGGGCGCCCAGTGGTATCCCGCCGCTGAGCGGCAGCCTCTCGAGCACGACATGGGCGGGGTGCTCGGCGTCTCCCGGGGTCTGGTCCTGCACGTCCAGGCCGGCAACAACAACCCGTGGGGCTGGTTCAACCGGGCCGATGTGTCGGCGAGTTCGCACTGGTGGGTCAGCAAGACCGGCAAGATCGTCCAGTATGTGCCGGCGGGCCGGGCCGCTTGGGCTCAGGCCGGCGGCAACGGAGCCTGGCACAGCCTCGAAACCGAGGGCTACCCGAACCAGGCGCTGACCGGCGCCCAGCAGACGACTCTCGCCGGCCTGTACCGGTGGGGCCGCACCTGGTGGGGCTGGCCTTATCAATTGGCGGAGACCCCGGCCGGGCTCGGTTTCGGCTGGCACGGCATGGGCGGCACCGCTTGGGGCGGCCATCCCGACTGCCCCGGTACCCTCCGCCGCTCCCAGCGCGCCGCGATTCTCACCCTTGCCCAGCAGGGCCACACGCCGGAGGACGACGTGCCATTGACCGACGCCGACGCCGACCGGATCGCCGCGGCCACCATCGCACTGCTCCAGGCCAAAGTCTGGGACGACCCGTCCCCCCCACGTCAGCCGCATGTCGGAGCCGTGCTCCGCCGCGACTACGAGATGACCGGGGAAACCCTCGGCCGCGTCACCCAGCTCGCAGCAGGGCTCGGCGCCATCGAATCCCGGCTTGCCGCGGTCGAGGGCGAGGTGTCCCGGATCGGGGAGCATCTCGGCGCGGACGGGGCGCTCGTCACCTGGACCAGCCAAGCCGCCGACGCGCTCAACGGGATCCGCGGGGAACTGTCCCGCATCTCGGGCGGGGCCGTAGCGGTCGATCTCGGCCCGGTGCTCGCCCGGATCGACTCGCTGTCCGCCCAGCTCGGCCGGCTCACCCTCACCGTCACCCCTACCGGAGGCACCGCCAGATGATCGTGTACGAGCGCATTCCGGAAAGCCCGGACGCCCCCTATCGGACGGGCCGGCACGTCCGCCACGACCCCCGGTCGGCCCGGTACGCGGTCGCCGGACAGCCGACGTCGACGCTGGTGTCCCGCCGGTGGGAGCGGCGCATCCCCGTGCTGGACCAAGGCCCGAAGCTGGGCAGTTGTACCGGGAACACCGGCACCGGCTGGGCGGGAACCGACAACACTGTTCGTCCGGGGATGACCGAGGCGGGTGGGGTGCCGCTCGATGAGGCGTACGCCGTTCAGCTGTACAGCGCGGCGACGCAGATCGACCCGTTCGACGGCAGTTTCCCGCCGGACGACACCGGCTCCGACGGGCTCAGCGTCGCGAAGGCCATGTGTGCGGCCGGGCTGTGCAGCGGCTACCAGCACGCTTTCTCCGTCCAGGCGGCGCTGACCGCCCTGAGCACGGCCGGGCCGGTGATGGTCGGGACGGTGTGGCTGGAGCAGATGTTCGAGCCCGCGAAGGACGGCCGGATCATCCCCCGCGGGCCGGTCTCGGGCGGCCACGAGTACCTGGCGGACGAGATCGACGTCGAGCGCCGCCGGGTATGGATCACGAACTCCTGGTCGGACCGTTGGGGGCTGTCGGGCCGCGCCTACCTGACGTGGGACGACATGGCGACCCTGCTCGACCGGCAGGGTGACGTCACCGTGCCCGTCCCGGTCCAGATGCCCGCACCCACCCCGACACCTGTTCCGGCGCGCCCGGATGCCGCGGACCTCGCACTCGTCGCCGCAATGCGGGTATGGGAGGTGGTCCGCGGCATCCGGGCGGCCTGATCATCCCCTTGTGTCGGTCTCGCGTCGTGGCCGACCGGTGGGACGCCGGTGCTCGAGGGCGCGTATCACGTCGGCGCGCCTCCAGCGGCCACCGGTCGGCATGGGCATGATCTGCCGGGTGACGTAGGCGGTGACCGTCTCGGGGGCAATGTCCCAGAGCTGGGCGACCTCGGCCCGGGTCAGCATGTCATCTGCGCCGGGCGCGAACGGCCCGGCTTCCTGGACCCACATGTCCCGGTAGCGGGCACGCAGCGCACCGAGTGCTGCGACCGCCGGACCGCGCTGGTATATCTCCACCGGTTCCCGGCCGATGCGGAGTGCCGTTTCCCACGGCTCTTCGCCGTCGGCCGGCCCTGGGGTTGGCGGATAGTGGGCGTCTTCCTCAGCGGTGAGCGCGGTCCGGTAGGCTACGCCGAGTGCGGCGAGGATCGGGTGGCGGTGCTCCAGCTCCGCGTTCGGAATGTCACCCCCGTCGCGGATGTGGCGGCGGATCTCGCCGTTGGACATGTCCGCATAGTGCTGGTCCCGGTCGGTGTCATAACGGATGTCGATCATCATGATCTCTTCGGCTGTTCGGTCTTGTGGCGCTCCGCTGCCGCATCAACCTCGCCGCGCCGCCACAATCCCGCTGCCGACGGCGGGATGATTCCGTGCTGTACATAGGCAGTCACTGTTTCTGGTGTGATCCCCCACAGTTGGGCCACCTGGTCTCGGCGGAGTAGATCCGGGCTCCCATAGGGATGCCCATGTGTCACCCAGCGCCCCCGCTGGGTGACACGCATCTGCCACAGGATCCGCAGCGCCTTGGATGGCTCGAAAACCGGTATGGGGACCGGCTCGCTCTTGATCCCCATCTCCTCGTACATGGCGAGGGTTTCGGGCGCAAGGGTGCTGTTATTGATCTCAGCATCCACAACTGCACGTTGGTGTGCCAGCCGCTCACCGCCCTCGATGAGGCCGATGACCTCGGCGAGCATTTCCAGCCGGGGATGACGCCGGTCCACCTCGTCCCACAATTCGTCGCCCAATTCGTCCTCCGCCGTCCAAACGTCGTAGTCGACGATGCAACGGCGAAGCTCGTCATCGGTTTTGCTGGCATATTCACCCATCATGATCCTTTCGTGTTGAGTGCGGCCCAGTCGGCGTGCTGGGCCGGTGTGAGCGCCTCGCGTAGACCCGACCAGCAGTCGGCACGATCGCCGGTGCCGGCGCGGTGCTCGATCCACCACCTCGCGTCGGTGTGCTCGCAGACGCGGGCGTACAGCCAGTCGAGATGCGCCGGAGTCGCGCCCGCTTCGACAACCTCGGCAACCATCCTCGTGATCGTTTTCTCACGGAGGACCAGCGCCCAAGCCACCTGACGGTCGCTGCCGGTCAGGGTGGGCAGGCCGTCTATCTCGGCCTGTGCTGCGGCGCCCGCCGTCGCCTGCGCCTGTGCGGCGATGCGCCGCTGGCGGGCGCAGTCCTCGCATGGGTCCATTTCTAGTCGGTTCGCCCGGGTTTGCCGGGTGTGGGTGGGTCCGTAGATCTGGACCCGCTCTTCTCGTCCGCAACAGTCCCGCTTGATCTCGTACCAGCTCACATCATCCCCCAGTAACTGTCGGTGCGAAGTCGACAATACCTGCAAGTCGGGTAATTGTCCACCATCCATCGACTTTTTGGGGGTCGTTCACCCCGCAACCGTCCCGCCGGACGGTCGCCGCTCTACAGAGAGGTACGCCGCATGTCCGCATATCAGCGGGATCTGCTCATCCGGGTCGCCGCAACCGCCCTCGCCGCCGTCGCCGGCCTTGCCGTTGTCGAGCTCGGCCATGCATCCGCCTGGTGGGCGGTCCCTGTCGCCGCCGCCGTCACCGCCCTGCGCGCCCTGTTCGCAAACACCGCCGACGGGGCGGCGCCGCCCGTTGACGTTGTTGAGCGCACCGGGTGGACGGCTGTACAGGCGGCCCTCGCCGTCCTGCCGGTCACCATGCTCGGCGTGCCCCTCGAGCTGCTGCCCGTCGTGACCGCGGTTCTCGCCGCGGTGAAAGGCTGGGTGGCCAGGCGTATTGGGGATCCTGATACGGCGGGGACGGCACGTCTGCCTCGGCATGCGGCCCGGGGCCGTCTCTGACCATCAGAAACACCAGCGGCCCGCCACCCCTGCCGGTGGCGGGCCGCTTTCGTCATGCCCGGGATCAGCCGACGTTCAGCTGGTCCGCGAGGACCTGCCACTGGTCCTCGTCCGCCGGGAGACCCTCGTCGTCGGTGTCGATACCGGACGCCAGCGCGCGCAGGTCGTCCTGGGTGACCGCCGGCTGGTCGTCACGGTCGATCCGACCGCCGTCACGCCATAGGGCCTTGAGCTGGTCGATGGTGACGGCACCGCCGACCGCGACCGAGGTGACGAACGTCGGCCAGCCGGCCTGCCCCACCTCGCCATCGGCGACCCAGATCATCTCGTCTGGGTTGTCCGGGCCGAAACCCTGCGCGGTTACCCAGCCCTGGGCGTCCGCGGGCAGGTCCGCCCAGTCAATAGGCGCGTCGGGCGCGCCCAGTTCGGCGAGGTCGACGCCGGCATCCCCCCAGGAGGACAGGTCGTCGCCGGCGACGGCGGAGATGAGGGTGATGGTGCGGGCCATGGCGGGCTCCCCGTGGTGTGGGCCGAGGAGCTGTTCCCCTCGTGGTGTGACACCACGATACTACCCGATCAGGAAGGGCGCAAGAGGAATCCCGATCGGGTAGTCTGGCGTCATGTACCAGTGCCGCCCTCCCCTCATGGGAGTCGCCGAGATCGCGAAGCGCCTCGACGTCTCCGGCCGCCGCGTCCGCCAGATCGTGGACTCCACCAGCGCGGCGTTCCCACCCGCTGTCCGCCTGTCCTGCGGACTGGTCTGGTACGCCCCAGACATCGAGGAGTGGATCCGGATCCACCGCCCGCACCTCGCCGCGCCCGGCGCGGCCCCGACAGACATGATCGACGTCGCGGACCTGGTCGGCAAGGTTGAGCCGGCAGGGCTCAACCTTGCCGCCGAGGGTGGCGACGTATCGGTCGGCGTCGGCCTGGTCGGCGAAGGCGGCGTTGACGTGGTAGTCGGAGTACTCGCCGGAGACGGCGAGGTAGACGACGTCGGGTGTTCCGGTCATGCTGTCTCCTCCGGGTTTTCGGCCACCCACCGGGCTCCAGCCTCCGTCAGCAGCAGCCGAGGCCGAGCGAGCACGGAGGCACCAGCAGCGGGACTGGTAGTCCGAGGACATCCCGGGCTGCTGCCCGATCCACCGCCCGGACGTCCCGAATCCGAGCCCGGCTCCCGCGTGGCCGGCGTTGAAAATTCAGGCCCGCGACTCAGACTGCGGCGACCCGGCGGCCCAGCTCCTGCACCATCCCCTCGCGCTGCCACGGCACCAACTCGGCGGACAGCCTGCGTGCCCGGTCGTGCACCTCCGCGTTCGGCGCGGCGGCGACGACGTCCAGCGCGGCGAGAGTCGATCGGGCCGCAGCCTCCGGGTCGGGGCGGTCGGCCAACAGATGGCCGGACGCGACTGCGAGGTGCGCGAGCGCCATGCCCTGGCACGGACCGCGGAACGCGGAAACCGCCCGGGTACCGGCGTCTACGGCGAGACGGGCCCGGCCTGGGGTGGATGATGCGGTGAGCCCGGTGAACAGCTCCTCGTTGGCCTCTTCCCACTCGATCGCGGGATGGCCGGCCATGGCGGCACTCCGGCTGTCGCGCATCACCACGAGCGCCGCGTCTGCGCGGTCGTATAGGCCGGCGGCGGCGGCGGCCTCGGCTTCGTAACCGGCGAGGCGGGCGCGGTCGGCGGGGTCGGCGCGGCGGCGGCCTTCCGCAGCGATGTCAGCGGCGGTGAGCGCCAGGCCGGCGTCGAGTGCCTGCCACGAGCGGA
The DNA here is from genome assembly GCF_977971845.1 of Frankia sp. CeCAU1. Classification (NCBI taxonomy): domain Bacteria; kingdom Bacillati; phylum Actinomycetota; class Actinomycetes; order Frankiales; family Frankiaceae; genus Frankia; species Frankia sp. CeCAU1. The sequence continues at coordinate 22,585 of NZ_CDWWXA010000076.1, forward strand.
TCCCCGCTACCCGGGCCTGGAGCACGGGCTCTCCGGCTGCGGTGGCATGGACTTCGGCGATGCCAGCGAAAACACGTGCGGTCCGGTTGTCACCCGCGAACGCCGCGACGGTGGAGAGGCCAGCGGCCAACGTCCCGGCTAGCAAGGTCAACTTGGGGATGTAGGAGGGATGGACGCGCCGTCCGAGGATCTCCTCCACGGCCTTCCATGCGTCGAAGGCGGGCGGGAAAAGATCGGCAGGGGACGCCGTGGTCCGGTGGCGCTCAAGGTCGGCTAGGGCACTTTCGGCGTCAGCCACATCTGTGATCTTGGGCCGGTACGTTTGGAGCTGCTCGTCCACCGTGCCCGCAAACGCGAGCACCGCCGTGGCGGACAGCCCGCCAGCAAACAGCCGGCGGCTCGGGTCCATCTCCATCACCTCCCGCATCCC
>NZ_CDWWXA010000076.1:23278-23830 GCF_977971845.1 Frankia sp. CeCAU1
GTCCACTGTCCGCCCCGGGTGCGGGGGTAGTCCACCCAACCCGGGAAACTCCCGGGTGGCCATTCGGGCGAGACGGATCTCCTCGTCCTCGCGGCGGGCCTGCACCCAGGCCGCGAACACGCTGCCACCTGCACGGAATCCCCGGTCGAGCGCGATGATCGTCGCCTCGGATGGGATCGCCCACACTCGGCCGCCGGGTTGGCATCCCCGTGCGGCGGCTGAGAACGCCTGGCGGGGCACGCCGGTTTTCCGCTCCAGGTCTGACCAGGTCGCGTTTCGCCGCCGCTTCAGGTCGGTGATGTGGGCTATGAGCTGGTCGAGCGCCGGTCTCGGCTCCGGTCCTGGTCCAGTGTGCACGGTGGCTCCCCTCCAACCGGCGGCACAGGGTGTGTGTTTCTGCATTGCACGGTAGTGCCTGCATTGCAGTCTGTCTCTGGTCTGGTGCGGAGTGTGTCATATTCCTACCGGCGGATGTGCCGGCCGGCACTCGGAGGACAGGGAGGATTCGTGACGCTGACGGGCTCTCCCCGCCGCTCGCGGGCACCCTCCCCC
>NZ_CDWWXA010000077.1:0-1941 GCF_977971845.1 Frankia sp. CeCAU1
AGCCGACGCCCCATCCACACCCCCACAAACCGCACCGACACCCCGGCCACCGCCCCGAGGACACACAGTTCGATATCATGACTCTCGCAGGGCCGTTAGCTCAATTGGCAGAGCAGCCGGCTTTTAACCGGCGAGTTCAGGGTTCGAGTCCCTGACGGCCCACCATGTTTGGCATTGTACGAACCGCTCCCTTCGGGGGCGTTGTGGCTGGTAGGGCGGCCTCGGTCGGCGCGGGTCTGGGGACTTTGAAGACTGGTTGGAACCGTCCGGGGCCGAGGGTCTTGACTTCGTGGATGAGGGTTTCGACGAGGGCCTTGCGCTGAAGGTCGGTGCCGACTTCGATGATCGTATCGATGTGGTTTGCGATCTTGCTGAGGGTGGCGCGTGGGGGCATGACGGGTTCGTCGTCGATCTGGGCGCTGAGTTCGGTCTGTCGGCGGCGGAGCTGCTTCTGCTTGGTGCGCAGCGCGGCGAGTCGGGTGGCGAGGGTTTCTTCGTCGAGGGTGCCGCGCTCGAAGGCGGACAGGTAGCGGTCGATGGCCTGGTCGGTCTGGGTGAGGTCGGCCTGGACGGTGGCGAGTTCGCCGGTGCGGTCGGTGTGGGCGTTGTGGTGGCGCTGGCGGGCGTGGTGGACGGCGTCGGCGATGAGCTGCTGGTGGTCGCGGTAGAAGGCGGCGAGTGCGGTGAGGACGGCCTGGTCGAGGGCGTCGGCGTCGAGGCGGGGGGCGTCGAGGACGGCCTGGTCGAGGGCGTCGGCGTCGAGGCGGGGGGCGTCGCAGCGCTCACGGCTGTAGCGCAGGCGGGTGAAGCAGGTGTAGTAGCGGTAGGTCCGGTTGCGGCCCCCGGCGTTGGAGCCGAGCATCGCTTTGGCGCACTGCGGGCAGCGCATCCGGCCGGTGAGGTAGTAGTCGGAGTCGCTGGCGGCTCGGTGGGTGTGTCCGTCGCTGCGGATGGTGAGGATCTTCTCGGCCTCGGCGAACTGGGCGGCCTCGATGATCGGCTTGTGGGTGTCGGTGACGGTGATCTCTCGGAAGGTCAGTTCGCCGAGGTAGATGCGGTTGTCCAGGACGCGGAGGACCTGGTGTCCGGACCAGGGTCCGCCGGTGGTGGTGCGGTGGCCGCGTTCGTTGAGGGTCTTGGCGATGGCGCGGGTGCCGAGCCGGTCGCGGACGTAGAGGTTGAAGATCAGGCGGACGACGGGCGCTTCCTTCTCGTCGGCGAGCAGTTTCCAGTTGGCGCGGTCGACCTGGTAGCCGAAGGGCCGGTTGCCGCCCATCCACAGGCCCTTGGCGGCTTTGCGTTCCATGCCGGCGATGACCCGGTCGATGATCGTGTCGCGTTCGAACTGCGCGAGCATCGCGAGCAGCATGCGGCCCATCGGCGTCGCGGTGTCGAACGGCTCGGTGGCCGAGCGGAACACGACGCCGGCCTGGTCGAGTTCTTCGAGCAGGGTCACGGTGTCGCGCAGGTTGCGGGAGAGCCGGTCGACGCGGTAGACGAGCAGGACGTCGATCAGTCCGTGGCGGGCCGCGGACAGGGCGCGTTGCAGGTCGTCGCGGTCGGTGGTGGCGCCGGAGGCGTCGTCGGAGAACCGGAGGGCGATGGCCCAGCCGGGTTGGGAGTCGATGTAGGAACGGAGTCGTTCTTCCTGGGCTTCGATGGAGTAGGGCTGGTGCTCGTCGTCGGTGGAGCGCCGCAGGTAGATCCCGACCCGGACGGTGTCGGGCGGGTCGGCGGCGGGCTGGGGCGTGCGGTTCGCGCTCTTTCGACGCGAGGTCGCACGGGCCATGGCGCGTTTCCTTTTCTGCCGGTACCGGTCGTGGGCGGCCGAGTTTTATGCGTGGCGCCGGTGGCGGCGGAAAATGCGACGGCACATCGACGGGCAGGAGGATCGCTTGTGGGCCGGCTCGCTACTGTCGTCGTGGAGCAGGAGGTACTGAA
>NZ_CDWWXA010000077.1:2362-23228 GCF_977971845.1 Frankia sp. CeCAU1
CCGCACCATCCGCCGCCGGGTGACCGCCTAGGCGAAGACCGGACTGGCCCAGAAGCTGCACGCCCTCACGGTGGCCGCCTACGACCAGATAATCGGACCGGACCTGGAGAACCTGACCGCGGACGGCTGCATCACCAAGGCCCCCTGCGGCGGTGACACCGCCGGCCCGTCCCCGGTCGACCGACGCAAGGGCGGCCTCAAACGGTCGGTGGGCACCGACGGCGCCGGTGTCCCCCTCGGGCTGGTCTCCGCCGGCGCGAACCGGCACGACTCCCCGCTGCTGGACCCGACGATCGAACAGATGAACACCCAGGTCGGTGGCCTGCCCGCCGGCGCCACGATGCACCTGGACTCCGGCTACGACGGCCAGCCCGTCCGCGACGTACTCGCCACCCACCAGCTGGTCGGTGACGTCGTCCCCATACCCGCCCACTGCCAGGTCCAGATAATCCGTGAGCCCGAAGGCCCCCAGCTTGACTTCGGCGATGGAGTGCAGGTTTCCGGTCACGACGGACTGCACCACGCCGTCGGCAACCACCGCCGTAATGGCTTCTTTGGCACCGGGCAGGCTCCGGCCGCGCCTCGCATCCGGTCCTGGAGCTGCTCTGACGCCGACAAACTCCGCGTGATCGGCCTGCTCAGCTCCGTACGCCCTCAGCGAGGCCCGAATGGCCCACGATGCCGCCCGGGCTGCCGCCCAGGCCCGGACGGCTGTGGCTCCTTGCGCTGGGGCTGGAGCTGACGCGGCGGTAGGGCCGGCTGGGGGCGACGCGCCGCCTGTCTGGGGCTTCGAGGCGTTGCTGCGCGAGCTCGTCGACGAGCGGACCTATCCGCGGCTGCACCGCATCGCCTGGGCGGGCGAGATCGGCGACGGCCCGGCGGGCTTCGAGGAGACCGAGGAGTTTCTCTTCGGCGTGGACCGGATCCTCGACGGCATCGCCGCTCTCATCGACCGAACCTCGGCAGCCGGCGGGACGTTGGGCATCGGCTCGAGCTGAGCGACCGCCGCGGTGATGGCACCATCCCGCGCGGCGGCTACCCGGCCCTCCCCAAGCGACGGCGGAGGCCCAGGTCAAGGCGGACCTCAACGATCTCGCGATCAGCAGCCCGCATCGGCGAGCTCGTCGAGGCCCTCGGCGACCCCGGCCATCCGGAACACGACGAGCGCCTGGAATGGCTGGGCCTGCGGGACGCAGGCGAGTTCGACGCAGGCGAGTTCGACCCGGTCGAGTTCGACGCCGAAGACGTGAACAAGGCGCTGTCGACCATCCGATAACACCTCGGTCGGCAGGTTGACGCATCCCCCGGTACCGGCGGCGCCGCGGCGTCTCCGGCCCACGTGACGCACAGACGCCTGGACGACACCTCGTTGCCAGACCCGTACCGCCGGTGGATTCTTGGTCACCTCACCTCACCACACCACCTCACCACCTCACCACCTCACCGCCTGAAATTCGGGGGAACTACATGCCACCGGACCCGACAGACGTCACTCATCCTGCCTTTCTCGCCAACTATCTTGCTAGCCTTCCCCGGCCGGAACACGTACATGGCGACCCGGCCCGCAGTGTCCGCGAGGACGACTTCGACGGTCACCACGTCGTCATCACGACCACCTACGAGATCACCGTCGACGGCCAACCACTGAAGGCCCACATTGGGGTTTCCAACGACGGCACGGCACACTGCCACGGCCTGCCCAACTACCAGATCCCCTCGGTCGTCGACCTGGTACGCCTGATCATCACCGCCTTCCCCGAGGAGTTCTCCCCCGGGGCCTCTGGCGACGACCATGGCCCGCACGGCGATCCGGGCGAGCACCATCACCACGACGCCCACGACGCCCACGACGAGCTCCCGGAAGGGGCATGACATGGCGGTCGTCCGGCGCGACATCCTTCTCGACGACGACGCGAGAAAGGCCTATATCCGCGGAATCAAGCTCCTCAAACACGAACCTACGACGCTGCGCACGAATCAGTTCGGCATCCCCGGTCCGAGCCGACCGGTACGGACCTACGACCTGTTCGTCATCTGGCATGTCATCGCGATGAACACCCCCGTCCCCCCGGGAGGGTCACCGAACAACCGCAACGCCGCGCACGCCGGCCCCGTCTTCCTGCCCTGGCACCGGGTCATGCTTGGCTGGCTGGAAGTGCACCTCCAGCGCGTTCTCGGCGACCCGAACTTCGGGCTGCCCTACTGGGACTGGGCGCGCGACGGGACACCCTCCGCCCCCGGCACGGCGCCGAACCCCGCTGCTTCGGCACTGTGGCGGAACACCCCGGACGGTTTCGGGGGCCAGGGCGCCCCGATCCCCGGCGGTGCGTTCTTCTTCGACCCCGCCGACCCGACCAGCTTCCGGGTACGGATCTCCACCAGCAGCAGCGGCGCCCTCCAGCAGGTCGCCGAACGCGGCGTGCGGCGTAGATTCGGCAGCGCCACGTCCGGATCGTCGATCCTGCCGAGCAACGCCGATATCACCGCAGCCTTCGATACCGTCGCCGATCCGACACTCGCGAGCTACGACGAGGCTCCCTTCAACGTGAGTTCGCGGGGGTTCCGCAACCGTCTCGAAGGCTTCATCGGCACCGGACTGCACAACCAGGTCCACCGCTGGGTCGGCGGGGGCAGGGACATGTCGCTGGCGTCGTCCCCCAACGACCCGGTTTTCTTCGTGCACCACTGCAACGTCGACCGTGTCTGGGAGGGTTGGATGCGGCGTCACGGCCGCGTGTACCAGCCGGACATGACCGCCCCGGCAAGCCTCCTCGGCCATCGGATCGACGACCCGCTGGTCTCCCCGTTCGCCTCGTCGAGCACGCCGAGCACGCCGGCGACCCCCCGCAGCGTGCTCGACATGACCGACACCTACACCTACGACGTCCTGCCCTGAAACATCCCCTGTTGGCTGACGAGCAGGTCCCGGGGATTCACCGAGGACGGCTTCGGTCCATCCGCATCCGGCTGCCCGCGGAAAGGCCGCGGGCAGCCGCGGATAAGGGCTGGGCCTACCCGACTGGCGGCAGCTGTCCAGCTGCCGCGCCCACCGCGGACACGGGAGCCGCGGCCGGCCTGGTCGCGATGACGACGGTGGCGTTCAGGTCGGCGGAACTGGCGACCGTGGGGATCAGGCCGGCCTGGGCGCTGGCTTCGACGATCGATGCCGCCTGCCGCTCGCCGGTCTCGACCAGCAGGTGACCGCCCGGGGCCAGCCACCGCGGCGCCTCGGCGGCCACCCGCCGCAGAACATCGAGCCCGTCCGCCCCGCCGTCGAGCGCCACCCGCGGCTCGTGCTCGCGAGCCTCCGGCGGCATCAGCTCGATCGCGCCGGTGGGTACATAGGGGGCATTCGCGGCCAGCAGGTCCACATGGCCCCGTAGGACGGCTGGCAGCGGCTCGTAAAGATCACCCTCGTAGACCCGGCCACCGGCGGAGGCGAGGTTGCGGCGGGCGCACCGAACCGCGGCCGGTTCGATGTCGGCGGCGTGTACTTCGATCCCGGGCAGGGCCGCCACCAGCGCGACCCCCATCGCCCCCGAGCCACAGCACAGATCGACGACAGTGACCGGCCGGGACCGGCCGGCAACCCGTTCGACCGCCTGATCGACGAGGAACTCCGTGCGGCGGCGAGGCACGAAGACCCCGGGGTCCACAGCTATCCGCAGGCCGTGGAACTCCGCCCAGCCGAGCACGTGTTCCAGGGGCAGACCGGCGACGCGCCGCTGCACCATCGCGGCGAGTTCGCCCGGGGTCCGGGCCGCATTGACGAGCAGCCGTGCCTCGTCCTCCGCGAAGACGCAGCCGGCGGCCCGCAGCCACGTGACGACGACGGACCGCGGCAGGGACGAAAACGGTGAGGAAGACGGACGAGAAGAGGAGGGAAAGGACGGACGAGAAGGGGAGAGAAAGGAAGGAGAGGGGCCGGATGTCGACACGGGAAGCCTTTCGGGATGCCGAAGGGCACCCTCCCGATCGCCTACCTCGAACGAACCGCGCGACCGCGGGAGGAGAGCACCCACCCTGACACAGCGGAAATGGGTCTCACCCCCTCAAGACGATCACCTGTGGTGACGGCCATCTTACCAGAGCTATCTGATCAGGATCGCCGCGGGCCCAGGGCGCCGGCCAGCACGACCGAGGTGATGAACCAGAACTCCGCCCCCTTCGCCGCCTGGCGCGCGCCCGCCACGTCTCCGGGCCCGTTTCCGGCGAAGGTGAACAGGTCAGTCGGGCTACGACGGACCGGGAAGGACGAGGCGGAACGTCGCCCCGCCGCCCGGGGTCAGCCGGTACTCGACCCGCCCGCCGTGCGCGGTGGCGACGGCGTCGACGATGGACAGGCCCAGACCGGTCCCGCCGGCGTCCCGGGACCGCCCGGCATCGGCCCGGAAGAAGCGTTCGAAGAGGTGGGCCACGGCATCCTCGGGGACGCCCGGACCGTGGTCGACCACCGAGACCACGATCCCGTCGGTGGGACCATCGCCCGGCGGCCCCGGGGAGCCGGCTTCGAGGGGGCCCACGGAGACGGAGATCCCGGCGTCGGGCGGGGTGTGGACGACGGCGTTGCGGACGAGGTTGCCGACGGCCTGCCGCAGCCGGCCCTCATCGCCGAGCACCTCGAGGATCGGCGGCACGTCGATCTCGATCGTCCGTCCCAGGCTCACCACACGGGCGTCGGTGACGATGTCACGGACCATCGCCGCGACGTCGACCGGCTGGCGCTCCAGCACCGGCCGCTGGTCCAGCCGGGCGAGCAGCAGCAGGTCATCCACCAGCTCGCTCATGCGCGCGGACTCCTCCTCGATGCGGCGCATGACCATCGCCAGGTCCTCGGGCCGCTCCGCGGCGCCGCGGTGGAACATCTCGGCGTACCCGCGGATCGACGTCAACGGGGTCCGCAGCTCGTGGCTCGCGTCCCCGACGAAGCGGCGCAGACGCCCTTCGGAGACCTCACGCGCCCGGAACGCCGCCTCGATCCGGGTGAGCATCGCGTTGAAGGCGAGCCCGAGCCGACCCACCTCGGTCCGGCGGTCCGCGTCGGCGACCCGCCTGGTCAGGTCGCCGTGGGCGATCAGGTCCGCGGTCTGCTCGATCCGGGTCAGGGGACGCAGCCCAAGCCGGATGATGACGTACGCCAGCACGGCCAGCGCCGCCGTGACCACCGAGGTCGCCACGACCTCGATCCTGGTGACCCGGTCAAGGGTGGCGTTCACCTCCGCGAAGGGCACGGCGACGATCAGCACATATCCGTTGTCGAAGCGCTCCGCGAGCATCCTGAACCGGCCGCCATGGTCCTCGGCGCCCACCGTGCACAGCGGGACGGTCGCGAGGTCCGGATGCAGCCAGGCGGTGGCGAGCAGGCGTGCCGACACCGCCGGACGCTGCGTCGGCGCCGCCGGGCCACCCGGGCCACCCGGGCCGGGGCTGGCCTCGGCGAGCCGGCGGCCGGCGCCGTCGTACAACGCGCCATAGGTGCCCACCAGGAACGTGGTGCCAAAACCTGGGTAGTGGTCATCCCCGTCCCCGTCCCCGCCGGCCCGCAGGAGCAACTGCTCCATCAGCGGATGGGCGTCCCGGACCTGCTGGTCCAGCCGGCCACGCAGGTAGGCCCCCAGAGCCCCTCGCGTGCCGACGGCGCCGAGAGCCATCCCGACGGCCAGCAGGCCCACCAGGGCCAGCAGCAGCCGGGCCCGCAGGGACAGGACCGGTCGGCTCAACGCGGCAGGCGCAGCACGTAGCCGACGCCGCGCACCGTGTGGATCAGTGGGGGTGGCACGTCGTCGATCTTGCGTCGCAGATAGCTGACGTAGGTCTCCAGGACCCGCGCGTCACCGCCGAAGTCATGTCCCCAGACGTGGTCGAGGAGTTGGGCCCGGGTGAGCACCTTGCGGGCGTTCGCGAGCAGGTAGTGCAGCAGGCGATACTCGGTGGCGGTGAGGTCGACGTGCCGCCCGGCGCGCCGCACCTCGCGGGTCTCCGGGTCGAGCTCGAGATCGGCGAAACGCAGCGGCGTGGGCGCGCCGTCGGCGGCCCCGGCCCGGCGCAGGATTGCCCGGACCCGGGCGATCAGCTCGCTGACCGCGAACGGTTTCGTCACGTAGTCGTCCCCGCCGAGGGTCAGCCCGTGCACCTTGTCCTCGGTGGCGTCCCGGGCCGTCAGGAACAGGGTGGGCACGCCCTGCCCCGATCGCCGCAGCCGCTCGCAGACCGCGAACCCGTCGATGTCGGGGAGCATGACGTCCAGCACGAGCAGGTCCGGCGGGGACAGGGCGGCCTGTGTCAACGCCGCCTGCCCGGAGTGCGCGGCGCGTACGTCGAAGCCCTCGTAGCGCAGTGCCATGGTCACAAGGTCGGTGATCGCCTCCTCGTCGTCGACGACGAGGACCCTGATCGGACGGTCCACCCACCCAGTCTCGTCCTGCTCGCCGGGAAGACCGGTCATCGGGATCCGGCGGACGCGGAACGGGAGCCGTCCGATGCGGGGAGTGATGCGGGGAGTGATGCGGGGAGTGATGCGGGGAGTGATGCGGGGAGTGCGGACGCGGCGGCGGCCACCTGGCCGGGGAATCCCCCCGAATGGTCCAGCCGACCGACGGCATCGACGATCAGCCAGGCCCATCCCTCCCGAGCAAGATCGGCAAGCAGGGTCCACGCGTCCCGGCCGGCGGCGAGGACGGCCGTGGCGTAGGCGTCCGCCAGAGTGAGGTCCGGTCCAACGAAGGTGACCGCGACGAGCTCGGTCGCCGGGATGCCGGTGCGCGGGTCGATCACGTGCGCGCCCCGCTCCAACACCCCCGAGGTGGCGACGGCCAGCTCGGTGCCCTCGACCACCGCGACGAGCCGGCTCCGGTCGAAGGGATCCGACACCCCCACCCGCCAGGGTCGCCCCGGCGCCGATGCGACACCCCTGGCCCGCAGGTCCCCCGCCGCATTGACGCAGTGGTCCGCGGCTCCGGCGTCAGTCAGCACCCGGGAGGCCGCCTCGGCCGCCCAGCCCTTGACCAGACCGGTGGGGTCCAGCGTGCCGTCGCCCCGCCACGCCGGGTCGAACCTGCCGCCGGTCCGCTCCCGGCAGGCGCGGGCCACCCGGTAGACCTCGCGGACGTGGTCGGGACAGACAGCGAGGTCGACCTCGCCGCGCCGGATTCGAGAGACCCAGGACCCGGGCAGGAACGTACTGAAATCCTCGTCCGCCCGGTGCAGGACCGCGGCCGCCGCCTCGATCGCCGCCGCCAGATCCGCTGAGGCGAGCGGGGTGCGGACGTCGATGCTGACGACGGTGCCCATCACCGGTTCGGCGCGGACCCGTCCGGGCCGAACCGGCACCGGCCCGCCCGACACCGGCAGGCTAGGCACCGGCAGGCTGGGCACCGGCCTTGTCCAGGGCGGACTGGACGGACCACGCGTACCCGTTGCTGGTGTACGAGGCGCCGGAGACGGTGTCGATCCGGGCGTTCTGGGTGTCGAGCACCTCCTGGCGCAGGATCGGCACGGCCCGTTCGTTGATCTCGATGTCCCGCCGCTCCCGGTCCGGCATCTGCAGGACAACCACATCGGTGATCTTCTTCCCGACCAGGACAAGCTGGACCTGCACCGGCCCGTAGCGGGTATCGATGGCGTCCCCGGTCACCGTCCGGGTGGTAACCGTTCCGGCGGAGCCCGAACCTGTGGACCCCGCGGTGGCGGAGGGGGACGGGGCCGGTGTGCCCGCCGGCGCGGAGGGCTGAGCGGGCTGAGGGGGCTGAGCGGAGGGCTGAGGGGTCGCCCCGGCGGCGGTCGGCGACGCGGCGAGTGCCACCAGCCGCTCCCCGTGGCCGGTCGCGGCCTTCGCACCGACCACGAGGATGGCGGCTCCCATCAGCGCCACGAAACCGAGCCTTCCCCGGTAGGGTTTTTCGGCGTTGTCGTTGTTGTCGTTGTTGTCGTTCAACGGAGATCGAACTCCTCGGTGTGGATCTGGTCACGGGAAACGCCGAGACCGCGAAGCGCCCGGACGACCGTGGTGGTCATCCCACGAGGGCCACAGACGAAGACGTCGCGGTCGGCGGCGTCCGGGATGGCGGCCTCGAGGAAGCGGGCCTCCAGCGGGTCGTATCCGAGCTCACGCCGGGAACCGATCACCCGGTGGACGATCATTCGACTGCTATCGGCGAGCGCCTCAAACTCCCGTCCCAGCGCGAGATCGCTCGGCCGGCTCACCCGGTGCACAACCACGACGTCGTCGCCACGACCGGCAAGATCCTCTGCCAGCGCCCGGACCGGTCCGATTCCGCTGCCCCCGCCGACGAGCAGCGCCCGGCCCCGGTGGGCCCGCGCGGCGGTGAAATGTCCGAAGGGACCTTCCGCCACGACCGGTGTGCCCGGTCGCAGCAGGGCGACCGCCCGGGAGTGGTCGCCGGCGGCCTTGACCGTGATACGCAGCTGATGCGCTGTCGGCGGGGCCGACAGCGAGTAGGGGTGCGCGGTCACGAGATGCCCGCGGGCGGCGAACCGCCACAGCAGGAACTGTCCCGGACGCGCACCGAGCCGGTGCAGGTCGTGACCGCGGATCCACACCGAGACGACGCCGGGTGCCTCCTCCACCACCCGATCGACCGTCATCCGGTGCCGGGCCACGGCCGCAATCGGCAGGATCAGGCGCCAGACGACGAGACAGGCGGCGACGGAGACGTACATCGCGGTCCACAGCAGCCGGTTAACCGGGTGACCGACGAAGTCCCCACCGGTCTCCGTCTGGTGGAAGAAGACCAGGAACACGGCGAGGTAGGTGGTGAGATGCAGCACGTACCAGACTTCGTACGAGATGCGCGGCCGGGCCGCCCGGGCACTCGCGACCCCGACGGCCACGAACAGCAGGGTGCCGACGGTGGCCTTCCACATCTCCGGGTATGTCGTGATCACCGTGACGAGCTCGGCGAGCGGCTGATGATGCCCGGCCAGGCCGTAACCCCACACCGTCAGCAGGATGTGGACGACGATGAGCAGGATGGCGTTCGTGCCCAGGCCGCGGTGCCACGCGGCCAGCCGGTCGAGACCGACGGCGCGTTCGAAGGCAGGTATCCGCGCCATGAGCAGCAGTTGCACGAGCACCAGATAGGCCGCCAGCAGGCCGCAGACCCGACCGACCGCGGTCATGGCGGGCCCGGCGCCGTGGACGCTGGACGCGGAGGTGTCGAACCACCACAGGGCCACCACGGCGATCCCCCAGGCCACCAGGGCGAGACGCACCACGAGGTGGGGAGACCATCGGGCCGGGTGCCGCGTCGAACTCATGGGACGGACGATGTCCGGAGAGGCTGTGGACTACCTGGGAGAAGCCTCGGAACTTGCCGGGACTTCCCCGGAGCCGTCACGGGCCGGGGGCCACGCCAACCCGCAGGCGGGAGTCACCAGCAGCCACGAGTGGACCGGCTCAGGACGCCCGGGCGTGCTTACGAGCGTTAGCGGCATGCCGCAGGTCGCCACTCCCGCAGTATCCGTACTCGACCCGTCGCCGCCACACGGTCAGCCGGCAGCGGTCCGCCTCGATCGTCCAGGTACGGCGTTCGACCCGATCCTCGATCTGCACGGGCCGCGAGGTCACCGGCTCGTTCGCGCGCAGATGAGCCCAGTTGTGCGCCGCCTCCCATTCCGGGAAGGTGGCCACCAGTTCGCCATCGCCGTCATAAACCTGGAATTGGCGAGTCGTCATTGTCGCGCCTTTCGGTGATTGTCCGATAATGATGACCGTGGATCTGCCTGCCGGAGCCGCCGCGGAAGAAATCCCCTCCGCGCACAGCCGCACGACGCACAGCCGCGCGACGGGGACAGCACGGCGGCGAGCCGCACGACGGAGAGCCGCACGACGGACAACGGCGAGATGGCCGGCTCCGGGCGAGGATCGTCATCCACTCACCCGGAACCGGCGGTTGACGGTTGACGGTTGAGGGGTGAGGGGTGACGCCTCAGGGATGACGCCTGACAGCCGCCGGCGTCGGCACATGCGGGACCGGCGACGCGGCCGCCGGGCATGGAGCGGCCGCCGGGCATGGAGGCACCACAGGTGCGGGGCGCCGTGTCTCGGCGCGGTCTCCCTAGCGGCATCCCGGACCCTGCGTGATGACCATCGGCGTCTCCCCGCAACCAGCCCTGCCCCATGCTCTCACCTTGAGGTGCATCACAACTACTCAAGGTAAGAATAGCCCCTGCAGGCCTCTTCTGCAAGAGCTTCTGTAAGAGTTTCGCTACCCAGCGATGCGCGCCCTGGGTGAGGAGTGGCGAACAAGTGGCAGGATGCATCCATCACCCCGAAGAGCCCGAAGGACGAGCGATGGCCACGAGCGGCGGTCCGACCGTGCGGCGAAGGCGCCTGGGCGCCGAGTTACGACGACTTCGCGAGGGGGCGGGCATCTCCGTCGACGAGGTCTGCCAACTGCTGCGCTGTTCGGTTTCCAAGGTCAGTCGGATGGAGAACGGCCGCGTGCCGGTCCGCACCCGGGACGTGTCCGACCTGCTGGCTCTCTACGGCGTGACCGACGACGAACGCCGGGACGCGTTGCTGGCCCTGGCCCGCGAGTCCCGGCGCCACGGCTGGTGGCACACCTACCACGACGTGGTCCCCGCCTGGTTCGAGATCTATATCGGCCTGGAGGGCGACGCCGCCTCGATCTCGGTCTACGAATCGCAGCTCGTCCATGGGCTGCTGCAGACCAGCGACTACGCCCGGCCCGTCATCCGGGCCGACGATCCGGAGGTGAGCGAGGACGAGGTCGAACGCAAGATCGCGCTCAGGCTGGACCGGCAGCGCCGGCTCACCGCCGCCGATCATCCTCGCCTCTGGGTGATTCTGGACGAGGCGGTCCTACGCCGGACAATCGGCGGCAGAGCCGTCATGCGAAGCCAACTCGAGTTCCTCGCCAAACAGTCCGAGCTGCCGAACGTGACAATTCAGGTACTTCCCTTCTCCGTGGGCGCGCATGCCAGCCTGGGAAGCACATTCTCGATACTCGGATTCCCCGAGTCGGGAGACAACGAAGTGGTCTATATAGAGGAAGCGGCCGGAAGTCTCTATATTGAGCGCCCCTCCGAAGTCAGGCGCTATAGAGTGAAGCTGGATCATCTTCTGGCGGCAGCCCTGCGGCCGGAGGAGTCCATCCAGATGATACTCTCGGTCGCAGAGGAAATGAAATGATCAGATATATGAAGCCGATCACCGACAATGCCATCGAGGCGGCTTGGCGCAAGAGCAGCTACAGCAACGGCGCGGGCGGTATGTGTGTGGAGGTCGCGGCGCTCGGCGGGAGCGTCGCCGTCCGTGACTCGAAGAACCCGACCGGGCCGGTGCTCGCCTTCTCGGCGGCCGAGTGGGACGCGTTCCTGGCCGGCGCGCGGGACGGCGAGTTCGACCGGAGCCGGATCATCCCGGACTGAACCACCACCCAGCCCTGATCCGGGGGAATGGGGTGGGATGCCCTGTTCCCGCCGAAAAATCCCATCGGAAAAAACGAGATCGCCGCTGGTCGGCCTCGGCCCGGTTCCGGTCGCTCCGGCACGTCGCGACCGGAACCGGGCCGTCCGCTTTCGGCTCGCCCCCACGGTTCGATGCGCATCGCTCCGGTGACCGTAACCCCGCCGATCACGCCGGTAACCGGGTGATCCTCGGTCAACCCCTGCCCGGGCCAGGATGCACCGCCCTGGTGTTTCAGGCCCTGGTGTTTCAGAGCGGGACCGGCGCCGGGCCGGACCCGCCAGGCGGCGGACGATTCGATCAACGGCATCGTTCCATCCGCCTGGGGGCCGAGATACCTGTTCAGGAAGTCTCGCCACGAGCCGGTTGGCTCTTGCGCAATGCCTCCCGGTCGCGCACTCTTGTAGATGTTCGGTCGAGCTTCGTTGTCCGGACGTTCGTCTTGTCGCGGTTGTTACATGATTGTAACGTGATGTGGATACGGCAGCGCGTCACTCGCCGCGAGGCGATCGGGTGACAAGGCTCCTGCGGTCTCCCGTCACAGCCCGGCGGGTCGGCGTCTGGCCACCTTGTACCCGACCGGAACAGGCCACGCGGGCGTCGAGCGCCCGCCCAACGCGGAGGAGGGCAGTCGTTGTGACCATATGTGATAATACGGCTACCCGCGTGCGGCGCCATAACGCACCTGCCCGGGTCCTCGGTCAGCCGGTGCGGGCGGAGCGCAGAGTCGCCATCCCGTCGCCCTCCTAGCGAGGCGGCGCAGCGCAGCGTCCGCCCGCTCTCCGGGTCCATCTGCTCATCTCCGATCTCGGATCGACCTCGTGTCGAAAGGATCGGCCGAGGCATCGTCGCCTCGTTCCCCGCCTTCCGGTCCGGTGTGCCGTCCGAGGTCACCCGCGAGTTGCACAACGCCCTGTTTCCCTGCCACTGGGAGGTGATTGCCGTGGCCACCGCCACGACCAACCTGCTCAACACTCCGATCGAAGATCAGCGCGTCGAGCGTGTCCGCCGCGCGGCGCTGTCGGCCTACGTGGACGGAAAGATCTCCTTCGCGCAGGCGAACCTGCGGGTGCGCAAGGCCCTCCAGCGGTTCGGGGTCTGACGAGCCAGCCGGGTCGTCGAGATGCGGCTGGCGGCGCCTCGACGACCCGGCCGGAGGAAACCCGGTCGGAGGAAACCCTGATCGCCCGGTCCGCGCCTGCTCTGCTCCGGGCCGGGCAGCAAACCTGGGCGGCGGGGATACGCGGGAAACGTGCGGGCGGGAAACGTGCGGGCGGGCAAGCGGGAGACGGCCGGGCGCCCGGGCGATCGGGGGGTGAACCCGAGCGGCCGGCCACGACGACTATCTCACCGAAAGCACACGGCACATCACTATAAGTTCTTCGACATGCCGCTGCGGTGAGCAACCGTGCCGGTACGAGCGTTAGAAGCCGCTTCGTCCCGGGCCCTTGCCGACTGCCCCGGCTCCGCATCCGATGGCTCGACCACCTCCGGCCGGCCGTCCAGGGGCGCGACGCCGTCCCCCAACCCGCGGTCGTCGGGGGTGGGTCGCAGCACGCTCTCAAGTTCGTCCACGGACCGGTCTGCCGCCATCCGATCACGGCCGAGAGCGGCGATTCCGGCCGCGACCAGGACCATCGCGACGATGAACGCCGCGCGGCGGACGCCGTCGGGCGCCGGCTCGCTGAACAGCGTCAGGCCCAGAGTCACCGGCAGGAAGGCGGAGACCCCGCTGGTCACCGGGAAGGCGATGACGGCGGCGCGCCCTTGCAGGCCACGCTGCTGAAGACCGAGCGCCAGCACGGAGAACAGCACGAGGACGTAGGGCGTCGGAGTGGTGAGCAGGTCCACCAGCGTGGACTGCCCCTCACGTCGTTCGTTCACCGCCAGGCCGATCTGGCGGGTCGCCAGCGTGGCGATGGCGTAGCTCACCCCGGCCGCGGCCCCGAATCCGAACGCGGCGCCCGCGACCATCTCCCGCACCGCGGCCAGGTTGGCGAGGGACGCGCAGAGCAACGCGAAGACCAGACCGAGGACGAGGAAAGCCAGCAGGACATCGGTGCTGGCCGAGCTGCCGACCTCCGCTCGGCGCGTGAAGGCGAAGGCGAGCAGGCCGATACCGCCGACCATCGCGACCACGCCCAGCCAGCCGGTCAGACTGATGTTCTCGCCGAGCACCCGCTGCGCCAGCAGGGTGAAGACGATCATGTCGAGGGCCATCACCGGGGCGACCATCGCCACCGGGGCCACGGACAGCGCATACACCTCCAGCAGGAACGAGCCCGCCTCCACGGCGAGGCCGATCAGCCACAGGGGGCGCAGCACCAGTCGGGCCAGCAGCGCAAGCCCCAGCCCCGAGCTCTCCTCCTCCCGGCGGGCAGCGCGGGCCTGGACGAGCGGCGCGATCCCGTAGAGAGCCGCCGAGACGACCGCGGTCGGCAGACCGATCACCAGGGCTCTGCTCATGTCCCGTCCAACATCGTGGCCCTCGGGATCCGTCCCGAACCGTGGGTTCGCCTCACCAGTCCGCGCCGAAACCGATCTGCGCCAGAGCCGCCCCGAATGCCTGCTCCCACGCGTGCGGGCCAATCGCTACCCGGTCCGACGGTGGCTTGACCCGGTCAAGGCACGCGAGCGCGGATCTGGTCAACGACACCGGGTCGGTGTTCGTCACCTCGGCATGACCTCGCTCAAGCTCCTTCTGAAGGTTATCCCGGCCATGCCCCGGCACCACGTCGATGAGCAGCAGGTCCCGGCCGATCACCCGAGCCTCGCTGCAGGTGTCCCCGGACGACGTGACGACCAGGTCGCTCGCCGCCATCAGCGCCGGGACGCGATCGGTGAAGCCGAACGGGATGACCTTGTGCTGCTGTTCCGACAGAGCCGCCAACCGCGCGGCCAACCGCTGGTTGCGGCCGGCCACCGCAAGCACGTAGATGCCCGCCGCGGCCATGGCCTCGGCACCCTCTACCAACGGTCCCAGCCCCCAGGAGCCGGACATCAGCAGCACGCAGGGAGCGTCCGCGGGGATGCCGAGCGCGGCCCGCGCCTCCTCCTGGGTGGGCGGGTCGTAGAAGGGTTCCCGGACCGGGGTCGGGACCACCGAGATCAGCGCGTTCGGCGAGAACCGCCGCACGTACCGGGCGGCGGTCTGCGAGGTGACCAGGTAGAGGTCGGTGTTGTCGTGTACCCACAGCCGGTGCACGCAGCAGTCAGTGGAGAACACCGCCGTCACCAGGCCGGGGAACTCGGCCTTGACCCGGCTGGCCGCCGCGGCTCCGGTAGCGAAGATCGAGATCACGAGATCGGTCGGCTGGGCGGCCAGTTCCTCGCGCAGTGCCGGGACGACGAACCGGCTCGACGTCCTCTCGATGGCCTGGGCGAGCCGGCCACCGGTTCTCATCTGTGAGAAGTGCACGGCGTCATACAGGCCCGGAACGGCGATCATGCCACGGAAGACCTTCTCCCCCCGGGAGCCGTTGCGCCCACCGAGCATGCGCAGGCTGTCGGCGGTCCGGGTGGTGAACCCGCGCCGGGTGAGCGACGCGCCGCACGCCTGTGCCATCACGTCGTGGCCCATCCCGAGCGAGCCCGACAGCAGCAGCGCGCCGCCGCGCCGCGTCGGCGTCCCGGCGGGCCGGACATCGACGCCGTGCGTGCGCGGATCGGCGGGGAGGGCACCGGCGACCGGTCCCCCCGCTGCGGCAGGCCCTGGCAGGACAGGTTCCGTGACCCCCGGTTCGCCGGCGGCTGGCGGGCCGCCTACCCCCACCTCAACATCATCTTCGGATGGTCCATTCACCGTGCTACCGCCGATCTGCACCATGATCACTCCGAGGAGGCCGCGGAGATATCGAGGTCGCCGACAGGCGGGAGCGCCTGAGCCGGAGGCCGTCGATTTGCCAGATACCACTCGATGTACTGCCGGACACCCTCCGAGAAGGGTGTGGTCGGTCGCCAGCCGAGCACCTCCGCGGCCCGCTGCGCGGAGATCTCCCGACCGCGGAAGTCCCCGGGGCGCGCAGGCATGTGTTCGATGGCGGTGCCGGGGAAGTACTCCTGGACGGCCCGTGCCATCTC
Organism: Frankia sp. CeCAU1; assembly: GCF_977971845.1. NCBI lineage: Bacteria > Bacillati > Actinomycetota > Actinomycetes > Frankiales > Frankiaceae > Frankia > Frankia sp. CeCAU1. The sequence continues at coordinate 17,892 of NZ_CDWWXA010000077.1, forward strand.
CAGCACACTGACCGACTCGCTGCCCTCCAGGGCGAGCGTGGTGTTGGCCGCGTCGGGGGTCAGAGCCAGCACGTGCGCCTCGGCCAGGTCCCGGACGAAAACGTAGTTGCGGAACTGCAGGCCGTCGCCGGCCACCGTCAGCGACTCGCCGTTCAGAGCCTTGCGGACAAAGCGGGCCAGCACCAGCTCGTCACGCATTCCGGGGCCGTAGGGGATGCCGTAACGCAGGATGGTGAACGACAGCCCGTAGGTCTGCTGATAGCTGTGCAGCAGCAGTTCGGCGGCCAGTTTCGTCGAGGTGTAGACATGCCCGGCGCGGCCCAGCGTGATCTCGGCGTCCTCCGTCAGCGGCGCCGAACCGGCCCGGTCACCGACCGCCCCGTACACCCAGACGGTGCTGGCGAACAGCACCCGGCGAACCCCGACCTGCCGCGCCGCCTCGCAGATGTTCCCGGTGCCCTCGACGTTGAGCCGCACGGTGCGCACCGGGTCGGCGAACGCGAAGTCCACATTGGACATCCCAGCGATGTGGAAGACGGCCTCGACGCCCCTCAGCGCGGCGGTGACCGCCGGCAGATCAAGCACGTCGAGCTGCTGGTAACTAGCCCGGGGGTCGACCGGCCGGTGTTCGACGTCCAGTGAGAGAACGTCGTGACCGGCGTCAAGCAGACGGTCGACCACATGGCTGCCGATGAAACCCGACCCTCCGGTTACCGCGATCTTCATCGTCATCCGTCCAGGCTCAGGCTCTGCAGCGCGGCGGCGAAGGACGCGACCACATGGTCGGCCTCCGCCTCGGTCATGTCCGAATGGATGGGCAGGCACACGTGCCGGGCGCAGATGTCCTCGGCGACCGGAAGGGACCGGAGCGCATAGTCGCTGAAGACCGGCTGCCGGTGCAGCGGCGACTCGTAGACCTCACCGCTCAGAGAGACGCCGTGGCGTTCCTTCAGCTCCTTCTTCAGCCGGCCGCGGTCGATTCCGGGGCGGGGCAGGACGATGTACTTGTAGTAGTTGCAGAGACCATCCGGCGGCACCTGCAGGCGGGTGACGGTACCCAGGGTGTCCAGCGCGGCATCGTACCGCGCGGCTACGGCGGCGCGGGTCGCCAGGAAGTCGGCGAGATGCCGCAGATGCACCCGGCCGGTGACCGCATGAATCTCGCTGAGCCGCCAGGCGTACCCCTGCTTGATATGGACGTTCCCGAGAAAACCGGCTTTGCCCTGGTCACGATAGATCCGAGCGGCTTCGTGAATGGCGGGATCGGACGTGAGGATCATTCCGCCCTCACCGCTCGTGATGACCTTGGTTGGATAGAACGAGAACGCTCCCGCGATCCCGAACGACCCAGCGTGGCCGTCGCCGTGGCGGCTGCCGTGGGCATGTGCCGCGTCCTCGACCAGCGCGATGCCTCGATCGTCACAGAAGGCCCGCAACTCGGCCACGTCCGGCGGGATCAGCCCACCGATGTGGACCAGAACAACGGCGCGGGTCCGCGGCGTCACCGCGGCCTCGACACTGCGGGCGGTCAGGGCAAAGGTGTCCGAACTCACATCCGCGAAAACCGGCATGGCACCGGCCCGCAGCACCGCGAAAGCGGTCGCCGCAAACGTGTTCGTCGGCACGACGACATCCGCGCCTTCGACACCGTGACTGCGAAGGATGATCTCCAATGCGGCTGTTCCACTGCTCACGGCGACCGCGAACGGGGCCTCGTGAGCCGCGGCGAATGCCGCCTCGAATTCAGCGGTATGGACGCCCAAGGTCAGCGCACCGGTGGCCAGGATCTCGGTCGCGGCCGATGCGATCTCCGCGCGATCCTCCGGTGAGAAGACGATGCGCGCCGCAGGGACATGCACCTGTTCACCCCTACCTTCCGAGTCATTCCCGTGCGAGCCGGCCAGCCCCCATAGCGGCTGCGCCGCGACGAAGGACCCGGTCGGGACGAGCCGCAGCCTTCGCGGCATCACCGACTCCGAATTCCGCCGGCCTCCCGCCAGCGACCTACCGCGCTCCCTCCGACCCCTACGGAGGCAACCATCGGCTTTGTCGGTACATGCCCAAAACAGGCTATCGATCCCGATCGCCGGCATGTCCGCAGCCCATGGCCACTCCCCACGAAACATCTCATATCTGTCCGAACGTAGCCAGACCTGTCAGCAAAGCGATATCCCCGCAAGAGGAGAAAGGCATCCGTCACTAAAAACCGCCAACCCGCAACACGTGGTGATTGACGGCGACGCCACTCACCGCGACGACCACGGGGCCGCCCACAGCGGCCCAGACCTGCTCCTCCAGCACCGCAGCCGTCCGGACCTCGTCGTTACGGCACCACCGTTACGGCACCACCGTTACGGCACCGGTCCCGACCAGCCGCTTCCCGGGCACGGCCAAGGCCGGGAGACCTGCATCGTCGCGCCTCCGATACCCAGCGCAACACTCAATCACTCCGAGTAATACTCTCCCAGGTAGCCACGGAGGCAGCGGACGCCACCCCGCTGTCCGTTCCTATCGATGAACCGCGACCTCGACCGAGGACGCAGGGCGGGAACGAGCAGACACTGCGGCAGACACTGATCGCCACGCGAACCACGCCCGTGGGCACGCGGACGACGATCATTTGAAGACGGATGAACCGGATGGATGACGCGGCCGGCCGGGGCTGACCGGCTGTCGAGAAATCACCCGGTCGGAGTGGGCGACCAGGAAAAGATCATCAACGGTCGAACCAGGGCCGTTCGCTCGGGAACGGCCTGGATGCAACCGGACACAAGTAGTCCCGACGAGACCATCTCACCCAACGTACGGGGGGAACGCAGGTGCACGGCCTCGTCGGGACTTGGTGAAAGTGTACGACCCCCATCTGTCGGGCGCGACGGGACCAAGGTCCCTAACGGTTTCCGCACCCTCGACTCTTGCCAAAGAGCGCAGCAGTGTGCCTCATGGGGCGAGAATGGTCACGATGCCGTCTCCCGGAAACCGATCTCGCACCGGCGTGTGCCGTAGGGCGGCCAGTGGGACGGCCGCCTCCACGCCAGCCCGATTTTGGTCGCCAGGGTTCTGGCGACCTCCCCCGCACCTCCGGAGACGGACGACTCGGGCACCAGGGCCGGCGGGGTCGGCAACGGGGCGGGCGGCTCGCCCAGGCCGGACGGCAGCCCCCGAAAGGTCGAAATTTCGGGCTAGATTACCGGTTCTGTTGCACATGGGAAACATCAGAATGCTTCGCTGCACCCCGTGCGGCGAAGGGAGTGGCGGCGGTCACGGGAATATCCGCGGCGGTGGGATGCCCGTGGCACACGACGCGTATTTCCGGGAACGGGTGTGACGCCGCACGGGGCCGCCGGGCTCCGCTACCGGCCCGGTCACCTCGCCGGACCAAGTGCACACGCGCTGTTCGCGCCCGGCGGCGTCGGGCGTCCTGCGCATCGGCCGAGGCGGGTCGACCGCCGACGCATCTACGCAGGCCAGTCCAGCATTACATGATCGCCGCTCCGCGGTGGCCGTCTCATCGCCAATCCGACAACACGGCCGCGAACGGCCTGAACGCAGGCCTGGCGGTGTTGTATCAGGGGTGGGACACGTCGCCGCGGCCGGCGACGATGGAACCACCCGCCCGACGAACCGAACGGCAGAGACCTGGGATGGATGACGAAGCACCGGCCTGGTTCGAGGCCGCCCTTGACCACCGACCGGAGCGGCACGAGACCGAGGTGGCGGGCGCGACTATCAGTTACCGCTGCTGGGGCAGGGGCGGTCGGCCGGCGATCGTGCTGGTCCACGGTGGTGCCGCCCACGCGGGCTGGTGGGACCACATCGCGCCGATGATTCCGCGGGAGTACCGCGTCATCGCGCTGGATCTGTCCGGCCACGGTGACAGCGACCGGCGCGAGGACTACTCGCTCAGTACCTGGGCGGCCGAGGTGATCGGTGTCATCGACCACGCCAAGGTCGCCTCGCCCCCGATCATCATCGGGCACAGCATGGGCGGCTGGGTGACGATCACCACCGCAGCCCAGTACCCGGACCGGGTCGCCGGCATCGTCGTCGTCGACTCCCCCGTGCAGGAGTTCACCCCGGAGGAACGGGCGGCCCGGGACCGGACGGCGTTCGGCCCGCTGCGGGTGTATCCGACAGCGACCGACGCGCTGGCCCGGTTCCGGGCGGTGCCGGAGCAGCCCTACGTGCTGCCGTTCATCATCGATCACGTCGCCCGGGGTTCGATCGGGTCGGTCCAGGGCGGCTGGACGTGGAAGTTCGACCCGAAGGTGTTCGGCAACCGGACCCCGTCGCCCGAGGTACTACGCAAGGTGCACTGCCGGGTCGCGCTCTTTCGGGCCGAGAAGGGCCTGCTCACCCCCGACATCGGTGTCCAGATGTACAACCTGCTCGGGCGGGTGGCACCGGTGATCGAGATCCCGCTCGCCGGCCATCACGTCATGCTCGATCAGCCGTTGCTGCTGGTCACCGGGATCCGGACGATCCTCGCCGACTGGGAGCACTCCTCCCCGCAGGAACGGGTGGACTGACGACCGGGTGCGCCGGTCGCGGGCGCGGGAGCCCGGCGGAAAGCGGACGAGACGGTAATTCGTCCCAGGTGGCGCGACTGCCGGGGTTAAGCCGCCGATCCTAGGGAATCCGCAGATCGTACGTTGTTCCGCGGGTACGGCTACGCGGACGCCCCGCCAGGAGAAGCCGCAAGGAGAACCCATGAGGAGTGTGCACCGGCGGCAGTCGGGAACGATCGGTGTTCCCTACCCGGACGATAGCGCCCCGTACGTGGCTGGTGCACGGGTGCGGACCTCATCGGATGCCACCCAGGCTCTCCGGGCCGCGCCGGGCCCGCCGGCCGCCGGGAGCACGAGCGGGGACCGCGGATCGACCGGCAACCACGGATCGACCGGCAACCACGGATCGACCGGGGGCCGCGAATCAACCGGGGAGCTGGTGTCCGGCGTCGTCTCGGACATCTCCACACTGTTCCGCCAGGAGCTCGCCCTCGCCAAGGCCGAGATGCGCGAGGAGGTGGAGAAGGCCGGCAAGGGCGCCCGCATGTTCGCCGTAGCGGGCGGCGCCGGTTACTTCACCCTGCTTTTCGCCTTGTTGGCCGTCATGTTCGGCTTGGGGGAGGTGATGGCGCTGGGCTGGGCCGCCCTCATCATCACTGTCGTCCTCGGCGTCGTCGCGGCCGTGCTGGCCATGAGGGGTCGTTCCACCGTGCGCGCGGTCCACCCCACCCCGGCGCAGACCGTGGAGACGCTGCGCGAGGACGTCCAGTGGGCGCAGGGCCGCCGCAGGTAGCGGGTAGTTCGTCCCCCACCACCCTCGGGTTCGTCC
>NZ_CDWWXA010000078.1:0-5571 GCF_977971845.1 Frankia sp. CeCAU1
GGGGTGGCGGGCCGTGGGACAGTGGAAGGGCCCGATCGGAGGGACGGATGACGGCACGAAACGGCGATCGTGAGCCGGGTCCGGACGCGCCCGGCTACGCGGGGCTCGCGACCTTCTGCGGACTGCCCTGGCTGCCCGGGACGGAGGCGCTGGCGGCCCGCCGGCCCGACGTTGCCGTCGTCGGTGCTCCGTTCGACATCTCGACGACCCACCGTCCCGGCGCCCGGTTCGGCCCTCGGGCGCTGCGGGCCAACGCCTACAACCCCGGCACCTACCATCTCGACCTCGGTATCGAGATCTTCGACTGGCTCGACGTCGTTGACGCCGGCGACGCGCACTGTCCGCATGGGCTCACCGAGGCGTCCCATCGCAACATCCGGGCCAAGGTCGCGCAGATCGCCGGGCTCGGCACGATCCCGCTCGTCATCGGTGGCGACCATTCGATCACCTGGCCGGCCGCAACCGGCGTGGCCGACGCCGTGGGCTGGGGTGAACTCGGTCTGCTGCACTTCGACGCGCATGCCGACACCGCGGACGTCATCGACGGCAACCTCGCCTCGCACGGCACTCCGATGCGACGGCTCATCGAGTCCGGTGCCGTGCGTGGACGCAACTTTGTCCAGGTGGGGCTGCGCGGCTACTGGCCGCCGCCGGACGTGTTCGCCTGGATGCGCGAGCAGGAGATGACCTGGCATCTCATGCACGAGATCTGGGAGCGGGGCAGCCGTGACGTCGTCGTGGACGCGATCGCGCAGGCCACGGACGGGTGCCGGGCCATGTACCTGTCGGTCGACATCGACGTCCTGGACCCGGGGTTCGCGCCGGGTACCGGCACCCCGGAACCCGGGGGGATGACCCCGGCCGACCTGCTGCGGGCGGTCCGTCAGATCGCGCTCGACACGCCGCTTGTGGCCGCCGACATCGTCGAAGTCTCCCCGCCGTACGACCACGCGGAAACGACGGTCAACAGCGCCCATCGCGTCGCCATGGAGGTCTTCGCGGGACTTGCCTACCGCAGGCGGGAAGCCGCCGGTGGCGTTCCGGACCTGCCCGGGTCCGCCCCGTCCTGAGCCGGCCCTCCGTGGTAACCATCCGTGGCAACCGGGAGCCGGTTGGACTGTCGACCGAACCATCGGCGTTTCGTATTCCCGCGCGTGCTTCGTATTCTCGCGAGCGCTTCGTATGCTCACGAGTAATTCGTATTCCCGCGAGCACGCAGAGCGCCCTTATTCCAGGTGCAGGGCGCCCTCCTCAGCCGTGCGCGCACTCACGTCCGGCGTGACGATGCTGGGAATGGCGAAGTTCGCGTCGTAATCCTCCGCGAGGGTCGTCGTCCCCTCGCCGTACGCGTCGGCATCGAGAACAGCCCCGGACTCCCGCCGCTCGGCTTCCAGGTAGGGGTCGGTGTCCGGCGTTTCCGCGGCGAGTTGCCGATCGAAGGACGGCCCCGCGCGCTCCTCACGCGGTGTGCTCGGATAGCGGACGCCGGCACTCGGTCTGTCGGGTGCGTCCCAACTGTCGTCCAATGGATCTCGGCCGGCATCCGTCGAGCCGAGATCGTCGCTGTCGAGCATCTCCGCGGGTTCCAGGGGAGCATCCTCGCGGGACCACGACTGTTCGGAGTCGGCTGCGATGGAACCAGGGTCGAACTGCTCGGAACCCGAGGCTGGCTGCGCCATGGCTGTCTCCCTGACCGGCCTACGGACGCGGCGCGGCCTGCTTGGGACATCCCGCAACATTCCGTCCGGCAAAGCGAGTCCGGCCACTGTTGATATTCGGTGCGTCCCGGGCCGCTCCCGGCACGCCTCGCCGCATGACCTTCCCGGCGACGGTCGGGCTAAGCCCGCCGCCGTGGCCCTTGCTCGCCGTGGCCCCATGGTTCGACCACCGTCTGGTTCCCGCGGATGATCCTCGTGGACGGCGTGTGCGGATGATCCCGGCGCCGGTCGCGGATCCGGCCGTGGATCCGTGCCACCTTCGCCCGGGCCTTCGTCCGCTTCACGACCCTGCCGCGTGCGGGACAGCTCCCGCTGCGCCCGGGCGAGGCGCTGCCGGTCGCGGCGTGAACGAGGTGGATCAGGCGACCGGGCGGGGTGTGTGCCGCCGCGGACCGGGTGCCCGCCGAGAGTGGCATTGCGAGTGCCATCGGCAGCGGGACGGACACGGTTACCGCGTGGGGTGACCCCGCTTGTCGGCGAATAGGAGATGGCGTATACCGTCCCGCTTTGTGGCTACTGTTGCTGACCGGATACTCGACCAGCTTGCCAAGGTTCCCGCGGGTTTGGACGACGGCAGGTTGGCGGCGGCGATCGGGGCGAGCCGGGGCACGGTGAACCAGGTCTGCCGGAAGCTCGCGCAGGCGGGGCGGCTGGACCGGGGGCAGGGTCCCGACGGCCTGATTCTCAACCGTCTGACGCTCGCGGCGACCTCGCCGCCCGAGGAGTCGGAATCCGCTCCTGCCGCGGAATCGGCCGATGTCGCTCCCTCGGCCGATGTCGCTCCCTCGGCGAGCGCCGAGGAGGTCACTTCTCCCGCCGTGGCCGAGCCTGTTCCCGATGCGTCCGCGTCGGTCGAGTTCCCGTCGGCCCAGCCTGTTCCCGACGTCCCCGCGTCGGTTGAACGTGCTTCTGCGGGGTCTGAGCCTGCCGTCGCCGCAGCTGAGGCGGTCACGGCCACAGGCACCGATGAGCAGGCGGTCGATGGCGAGCCGGCGGACGTGACCGCCGAGCCGGCCGCCGAGGTCGCCGAGGTCATTGAGGTCATTGAGGTCGTCGAGCCCGACCCGGTCGCCGAGGCGGGTGCGGCGCCGGCCGTGCCGGCCCCGGGGCGCGCCGAGGATCCGGTCACGGCGATCGGCCAGGCCCTGGCCGCTCTGGACGAGGCGATGTCCGTGTTGGGCAGCACGATCGTCCCGGCCTCACTCGATGCGGTAGGTGGTGCGTCGCATGCCTCTCCGTCGCCGGGCGGTACGGTAACCGAGCTTTCCGGGGAGCAGGGGGCTCCCACGGAGCGCGCCGACGGCGTCGGGGGTGGCAGCCGGCCGGTAGTCGGCGCGCCCCTGCCTACAGGGACGGCCGCGAGCCGGGAGACCCACGAGCCGGCGAGCGGGGGTACCGCACGCCGGGAAGACGGGGCCGGGGGGAGCACCCCGACTTTGGAGAAGGCAGCGGCCGATCGCGCGAGCATCGCACCGGTGCGTCGAAGCTGGTGGCGCCGAATGTTTGTCCGTAACGCCCATTGATGTAACTAACGGTACATAGTCGGCAGCGGGACCGGCTGTCGTCAGGCTGAAGCGTCGACGATGTTGATCGGCAATAACGTTTCGAGCGTCACCGATCTACCAGGGGAGAGCATGTCCATGCGAGCGAGATCGCTCGTCGCCGTCATTGTGTTGTCGTCGCTGGCGCTCGTCGCCTGCGGCAGCCGGGCCAGTAGCAGCGGAACGACCTCGGCCGGCAACAAACCGGCCGGGGCGTCGAACAACACAGCTTCGGATATCGGCGTCACGCCGACCGAGATCAAGATCGGTACAATCGCTGGCCTGAGCAGCGGTTTCGGACCGGACACGTTCTCCGCCTCACTGTACGGGGCGCGGGCCTATTTCAAGGCGCTCAACGCCGCGGGCGGAGTAAACGGGCGCACCGTGAACCTCGTCGAGTGTGACGACAAGGGCAGCGGGGACGGAAATGCGAACTGCGCGCACAAGCTCGTCGACGACGAGAAGGTCTTCGCGCTCGCCGGGGTGACGGCGTTCGACTACACGGGTGCGCAGTACATCAACTCCAAGGGCGTTCCGGATATCGGCGGCCAGCCCGTGTCCGCCGCCTACGATCAGTATCCGCACCTGTACTCGATCTACGGCAGCTATTATCCGCGCACCGGCAGCCGTCCCGGCTACAACGGCACGCTCTACGCGGGGACCGAGATCTACCGCTGGTTCAAGCAGAATCTGAAGACCAACGTCGCCGGGGTTGTGTACTACAACGTCGCCCCGTCGGAGCGGTACGCCAAGTCGATCGCGGACGGCCTGCGCAAGGAGGGCTACACGGTCGTCGAGGAGCAGATCAATCTCGGCGCCCCGAGTTGGGACGCAACGGTCCTCGACCTCAAGCGGCGCGGTGTCCAGATCGTCTTCGACGCGATGGACGACGGTGGTAACGCTCAGCTGTGCAACGCCATCGAGTCCCAGAAACTGCCGATCACGGCGAAGGTGACCCCGCCGCAGGGCTGGGCCAACAACATCCGCCAAGTCTACAGCGCCTCCCCGAACTGCCGGAACACGATCTACTCCACCGGCGGCACCGCCAACTATGCGGACACTCAGATTCCCGCGGTCGCCACGTTCCAGAAGGATCTGCAGGCGGCCGCGCCCGATCGGGTGGCCAAGATGAACCTGTGGATGCTCGAGGGTTACGCCTCGGCCCAGTGGCTGACCGACGCGATCCGGTCCTGCGGCGCCGACGTCACCCGCGCCTGCGTCGAGGCGTACATGAACAGCGGCAAGGACTACGACGGTCACGGCCTGCTCATCCCGACCGGCCGGAACTTCAAGAAGTCGCCTGAACCGCCGTCGCAGGAGCAGAACTGCCTCAACGTCGCCCGTTGGCAGGACTCGGCGAACGGCAACCAGGGTGGCTGGGTGACCCAGGTCAAGGACATGAACACCAACTGCTTCACCGTTCCGGATCTGCCCTACCCGGCCGGCTGATCTCTCGCGGGACCGCCTGCGTGATCTCGGGCCCCGGTCGGGGCAACCCTCCACGGCACCACGGAGGGAACCTCGACCGGGGCCTTTCACATCGGGGGGCCTTTCACCGGGGCCTTTCGCGGCCCTACGCTCGGAATTCCCCCGGCCCGCCCGCGAAGGACCGCTCGCCCCGGTGCAGGACGTAGACCAGGTCCGCCATCGCCAGGGCCTGCTCGGTGTACTGGTCGGCGAGCACGACGGTGGTGCCCGACGATGCGACCGTCGCAAGCCAGCCGAACAGGTCCGCGGCGACTTTCGGGGATAGTCCGAGCGACAGCTCGTCGACCATCAGGACCGAGGGGCGGGCCAGCAGGGCGCGGGCGAGCGCCAGCATTCGCCGCTCACCGCCCGACATCGATCCGGCCCGCTGCGTCAGCCGTTCCCGCAGCCGGGGGAACGACTCCAGCGCGGGGGTGATGTCGGGGTGCCCGCTGGCCTCCGCGATGATCTGCAGATTGTCCCGGACCGACAGGGTGGCGAAGACGGCCCGTTCGTCCGGCACGAGCATCAGTCCTCGGCGGGCCCGGTCGACGGTGGACACCTTGGTGATGTCCTCGCCGCGCCAGGTCAGACTGCCTGAACGCAGTGGGATCAGCCCGGCCAGCACCCGTAGGGTGGTGCTCTTGCCCGCGCCGTTGACCCCGAGCAGGGCGGTGACCTTGCCGGCGGGGATGGCGAGGTCCAGGCCGTGCAGGACCTCCACGGTCCCGTAGCCGGCCCGTGCCCCGGTCAGTTCGAGTTCGGCCGTCGCCGTGGTCACCGTGCCTCCTGCGGCTGCTTCAGGACCGTTTCATCGTGGCGATGGGCAGCCTGGGCCAGGTACA
>NZ_CDWWXA010000078.1:6017-23097 GCF_977971845.1 Frankia sp. CeCAU1
CCGACCGCCGACCATGGCGTACACCTGGTCGGCGACGGAGAAGACCAGGTCGACGTCGTGGTCGACGATCAGGATGCCGACCCCGTCGTCGGCGGTCCGGCGCAGCAGCTGCGAGAACCTGGCGGTCTCGTCGTTGTCCAGGCCGCTGGCGGGCTCGTCGAGCAGCAGGATGTCCGGCTGGGCGCACAGCGCCCGCGCGAACTCGACCAGCCGCAGGGCACCGGTGGGCAGCGTGCCGGCGATGGTGTCCCGCAGGTCGGACAGGCCGAGGGAGTCGAGGGTTTCCTCGACGAGGCGGCTGACGTGTCCTCGGCCCTTGGACGCCAGGCCCAGCAGGCCGCCGGCATAGTCCCGATGCCGGTTTTCCGCGCCGACAAGCAGGTTGTCCGCGACCGTGAGGGTGGGGAAGAGCGAGGGAACCTGGAAGGTCTGCACCAGACCACGCCGGGACCGGATGTCCGGCCGCATTTTTGTGATGTCGCTCTTGTCGAGCAGGACCTTGCCCTCGTCGGGCTGCTCGACCCCGGTCAGCAGGCTGAACAGCGTCGACTTCCCGGCACCGTTCGGGCCGATGAGGCCGGTGATCACGCCCTGGGGGGCGACGAGGTCGACGTGGTCGACCGCGGTCAGACCGCCGTAGCGGCGGACCAGGCCAACGGCCTGTAGCACGTGCCGACTCATACCCGACCTCCGTCCCGCAGGGAGGTCGCCGCCGCGGGTCCCGACCCCCCCTGCTCGTGGCCCACGTGACCTGGTGAGGTGGGGTAGACGTCGGCGGGCAGGCCGCCGCGCTCGCCGCGGGGCGCGGGGGGCAGCAGCGGTGCGCCGCTCGACCGGGCCGCATACTCCTGCACCAGGGTCAGCAGGCTGGCCCCGAACGGGGTCGGCCGCGGCGAGCCCGGTGGCAGCACGGGCGAGGAGCGGCCCGGGGGCCAGCTCGCGGATGGCCCGGGCTGGGCGGCCCCCAGGGGCGCGCCGATCCCGGGGATCCCGGAGATCCCGGAGATCCCGGTGACGCCGGTGATGCCAGTGGTCGCTGGCAGGTATCCGACGGCGGAGATGCGCACCGGCACCGGACGCGGTGCCCGATGGTTGGGATCGACGAAGCCGTCCGCGAGGTGGAGGGCGAGCAGCCGCAGCAGACTCCGGACGGCCGAGGCCAGGCCGCCGGGCATCCAGCCGAGGGCGAGGGCGAGGATGCCGATGGCGAGGATCGAGGATCCGGCCGGCGCCAGTACGTCGATCGTGACGATGAACGCCGCGGCGACGATCGCGCCGGCCGCGCTGTCGGCGCCGAAGACGACCACGGCGGTGAACCACAGCAGGCTCTGCAACGGTGCGAAGTCGTCGGCGGAGAACGAGTAGCTGCTGTGCACCAGCAGCGCACCACCCAGCCCGGCGACGACGGAGGAGACGGTGAAGGCCAGCAGCTTGAGGTTGCGGACGTCAACCCCGACCGCCGCCGCACCCTCCGCATGGTCACGCACGGCGAGTAGCGCCCGACCGAGCCGACCGCGATGCAGATTACCCACGAAGAACAGGCCGAGGCCCAGGCAGACCAGTTCAAGGACATAGAACGCCTCGTCGGGCAGCTCCCAGCCGAAGAACGTCAGCGGGTCGAGGTAGAGGCCGGTCGCGAAGGTGGGCTGCTCGAAGACGAAACGGCTGACCACGGCGCCGACCGCGAAGGTGGTCAGCGCCAGGGTGAGGCCGCGGCGGCGGATCGCCGGGTAGCCGGTGATCAGACCGATCGGGGCGACGAGCAGGGCGCCGATGAACATCGACGCGACGCCCGGCAGCTTCGGCAGTCCGAACAGATCACCGTTGGCGATCTTGAGTGACAGCAGCGCCCCGAGGCCCGCGTAGCCGGCCGAGCCCAGGGAGAGCTGGCCGCTGTAGCCGGTGACGATGACCATCGACAGGAAGATGAGGGCGAGCGCCGGGACCATGAACGCCGAACGCAGATCGGACGGGGCGAAGGTGAGCGGTGCGAGCAGCAGTGCGGCACCGCCGAGCTTGCCCAGGAAGTCGCGGCGGGCCTTGGTCTGGCTGGCCGGGCCCGACGGCGGTGCGCCGCGGCTGGAGAAGCTGGCAGTGGTCCCGGAGTCGCCGGTGCCGAGCTCGCGCAGCTTCGGCACCGCGAGCAGCAGGACCAGCAGGGCGACGATGAACAGGTTCGACTGCAGGACGGTGAGGATCTGGCCCGCGTTACCGTCGAGGGTGAACTGCTTGAGTTCGCTCTGCAGGACGGCGATGCCCAGGGCCGTGAGGACGGCCACCGGCATGCTCGACAGCCGGGCCGCCACCACCACCGCAAAGGTCTCCAGCACCAGCAGGGTCAGCCCGTACGGGGTGAGTTGAAAGCGGGGGGCGAGCAGGATGCCGGTGAGGCCGGCGAGCGTCGTCCCCGCCGCCCAGCCGGCCGCGGCGACCTGGTCCGCGGGAACACCGGACAGCTCGGCGAGCTGCCGGTCGTCGACGACCGCGCGGATCTGGCGGCCGAACACCGTGCGGGTGGCGATGACGCCGATGACCGCGCAGAACACCACGACCATCGCGAGCTCGGCCAGCGCGTCGACACCGATCCGGGTGTCACCGAACAGCTTCACCGACGAGTTCGGGAAGATGCTGGGTGCGTCACTACGCGAGCCCAGACCCCAGATGCCCGCCGTCATCCCGAGGGTGAGGACCAGCACGCCGAGGCTGGCGACCAGGGATTCGGCCGCCGATGCGCGGCGACGGGCCAGCGGCCGGAAGACCAACCGCTCCAGCAGCAGGCCGATCCCGGGGGACACCACGGCGAGCGCGATGATGGCGGCCAGCCAGATCGGCAGCCTCCACACGACCACCATCTCGCGGAAGACGTACGCCACCAGCGTGGCGATGCCGCCCTGGGCCAGGTTGAGGACCCCGTTGGTACGGTAGGTGACCAGCAGGCCGATACCGGACAGGGCGGCGATCGCCCCGAGGGAGATCCCCGCCAGTCCCAGGTCGATGCTGGTCACCGGGCACTCCCTGGGAGCCGGTCGCCGCCAGCCGTCCGGTCGTCGCCGTCCGCCGGGTCACATGTGATCACGGAACTGCTCGCCTTCCGCGCCGTGGCATCGTTGGAAACGCAGGCTCTGTCAGGCGTGCTGGCCGGGTGTGGCGGCGTTCGCGGCGGGTGCCTGGCCGCCCCCGGGGTCCGTCACAGCGAAGCGCGAGTTCTGCTGGTGCGTGGCCGTTGTCTGCTGGTACGAGCCTGTCTGCTGGTACCCGCCCTGGGGGCGGGTGGCCGGTTGACCGGCCTCGGGTGCGGCATCCGCAGCGGCCGCCGCGATGATCAGTGAGTGTAGGTCGTCGACCTGGCCGGCGGTGTGGGCCTGGGCGGCCTGAGCGGCGTCGAAGCGGTCGGCCACCAGCAGCGCACTTCCTACCAGGATGAGTGCTAGGCCCCCAAAACCGCCGGAAACCACGTAGGGTAGTTGGAAAGCGACGTCCGTCTCCTTGGAGACACCCAGGTAGCAGCCGAGCAGAAGTACGCCGCCGGCGGCCATCACCACCCATCCGCGCAGCGCGCGGACCACGTCGACCACCAGGCGCGATGTGGGCCGCGGGTTATCGGTCCCAGCGGTCTGCTCGTCCACTTTCGTCTCCCCCAAGGAGCATGTCGTCGTCGGTCGTGCGGGCGGCGCGGTCGTGCGGCGGAGCCTCTGCGTGGAGCCCGCCCCCGAGATGATCCGGGTCACGACAGGCGTCAGATTAGTGTGCGGAGATGAACAGGTGCTCCGTCGGGTGGCCCACGGCTGTTCCCGGTGAGCTCAGGCGGCACGGGAAGCTCCGTCGCATTAGGTATACGAGGATAGGCCGGCCGATGGAAGGCCTTGCGAAGTATGCCTGCCTGCAACCAGCCTGCTAATCTATGCTGGCTGGCGGGTGACTGTCGGGCCAGGGGGAAGGGCCGGGAGGGATGCCAGCCGCAGCCTGCCGCGCCGCGGGCCGCCGCGGGGCCCGCGGGGTCTCCTCAGGTGATGCTCGGAGCGATCCGCTGGCGTGGCGGCAGGGCGGTGGCCCCGGCCGGTGCCGGCCCCCGGCCCCAGCGCCACGCGTCGGCGACGATGCGGTCGATGCTCGACGCCGGAGAGCTCCAGCCGAGATCGGCGCGGATCCGGGTGCTGTCACCGATCAGCGTCCTCGGTTCGGAGACCGGCGGACAGTGGACGCGGCGGACCGGGCGCCCGGCGACCCGGCCGACCGCGGCGAGCACGTCGGTGACACTCACCCCGACGCCGCTGCCCACGTTGAACACCGCGCAGTGCCCGGGGCGCGCGGCGACCAGCGCCGTCAGGTAGGCCGTCGCCATGTCCACGACGTGGACGTACTCCCGCAGCGCGAGGCCGTCCCCGTTGACCCGGAACACGTCCCGGCATCCGCTCGCCACGGCGATCGCCGCCGGGATGATCCGGCTGCCGTCGCGGTCGATGTGTCCCGCGACGGCACCCGCGACGTTGAAGGAACGTAGGATCACCGCGCCGAGCAGCCCGGTGCCGGCCTGGTGGGACAGCAGCCGCTCGGCGGCGAACTTGGAGGTTCCGTAGGGGTTCACCGGGTCGGGTGGGCAGGTCTCCGGGATCCGCGCGAGGTCGACGTTGCCGTAGACCGCGCAGGTGGATCCGAAGACGAACGCGGGTGCGACCCCGGTGTGTTCGGCGCCCTCCTCCAGGGCGGCCAGCAGGTTGATGGTGCCGGTCAGGTTCGTCTGGAAGTAGCGCACGGGATCCAGCCGCGACTCCCGCACCCGGGTCAGGGCCGCGAGATGGCACACCCCCTCGAATCCCCGGCTGACCCCCGCCGCGGCCAGCTGGCGGGGATCGAGCAGGTCCGCGGCCACCACCTCGACATCGGGGGCGAACCGCGGCGTGGTCATCGGCTCGCGGACCATCGCCGTAACCTGGTGTCCGGCGGTGGCGAGCATGTCCGTGACCACTCCGCCGATGAAGCCGGCCGCGCCGGTGACAAGGACGCGCATGTCCGGGATCAGGATGCGGCCCGCATGCGCATCCCGAGGAGGGTCTCCCGGTGGCGCCAGGCGAGTTCCAGGCAGGCGGCGGCCGACGGGGCGATGGGCTCGGTGTCGACGAGACGGCGCAGCGCCGAGTGGGTGAACGGGATGCCCTCGGTCACCGACCGGTTCGGACCCGCGGTGACGACCGATCCCTCGGCATTGGTCTGGACCATGCTGCCGAAAAGCCGGTCGAAGGCGTCGGCGTCCACCACGACGACGGTGAGGATCTCGCCGAACAGAGTGAGCGCGTCCAGCCCGATCCCGAAGTACGACACCCGCATGGCGCCGGACCGACGCGCCTGCTCGAACGAACGGAACGGCTCGTCGGTGTCATAGTCGATCGGGCTGGACGAGCTGCCGTCGTGCTCCGGGTTGCCCAGCAGCTCCTCGCTCAGCTCACGCATGATGTTGCGCCACAGGTCGAAGTCGGCCTCATGGTGGAACGGGGTGATGCCCGACGGCTGGAAGACCCCGGCCGGGATGACGTGGTACACCCCGCCCGCGGTCGCGACCGAGCCCGCGCTGCGCCGGTGCAGGAAGAAGCTCGCCTGGCCGCCGCGATCGTGGCGGATCGTGAGCGTGTTGATGGACGGCAGGGCCGCCCGCCGGGTGAAGTCGAACGGATCTCCGATCCGCGCCCGGAAGGGCAGCGCGGGCCAGGACAGTCCGCTGCCGGCCATCGCGGCCGCCGTCTCGTGTGCGACGGTCTCGCAGACGTCGACGGCGTCGAAGTACGTCGTGTGGGCGAAGCTCAGCGACGGATGGTTGTCCGTTGACGGTCCCGCGGTCCCGTCACCGCCGATATCGAGTAGGCGAAAACTGAGCCGGTTCTCGAACAGGGTCGGCCGGTCGAGGTCCCGCATCGCCCGCGTGTAGCGCTGGTAGCGGTTCTGCTGACCGCCTCCACCGAGCAGGGGCCGGCTACCGGCCGTCTCGGGTTCGTCCCCCCTGATCGTGGGGGCCTCGGCGCTATCGTGCCACCCAAGGGTGACATCGTCGATGTCCACCGGGGTGTCCCACACCCAGCCGGGTCGGGCCAGTAGCCCGCTGCCGAGTCGGTCGGTTTCCGGGTAGAGCCGCACCGCCGCGCGGGCGAGGCTGATCCGATGGTGGTTGAGGTGATCGCGGGTGAGCCGCCACGCGCGTTGGCTCGCGGCGGCTTGCTCGGCCGCCGGACTGCGCGGCGCTGTCTCCCGGCGACGGTCCGTCATCGATCCCGGGGCCAGGCCGACGTCCTCGGGGGACAGCGCCAGATTGCGGGCGATGTGACGGAGCGTCGAGATGTCGTGGATAGCCCGCCGGCCGCTCTCCACCTTGGATACGTAGGACTGGTCGAAGCCCAGACGGTCGGCGAGCTGCTGCTGCGTGAGGCCGTGGGCCTGCCGGTACGCGCGTAGGAGTTGGCCCACACCAACGCTGGTGGGAGTAGAACGCGGCGGCGTCCATAGCCAAGTGTGACCGGTCACCCGCAACCCTCTCGTCCGACAATCGTGTTACGCGAAGTGAGCATAACGAGCCGGGCATCTAGGGGTGCAGTGACATAATTCGAACATCTCGTGTGGGTGTAATTTTGCGGCTTCCAGCAACATCCTCGGTGCCATGTGTTATGCGAGGGCGTTCCCGTCGAATGTATGTTCATTGGTTGGGAAGTCCGTCCGCGAGGTCGAGAACGATCACAATGATGATCAGGAGGAGTATCCAGCGGAAGAAGCCGATACGGCTCCAGACCTCGCGCGCGATGCCCCGGCCCGCCCGGCCGCCGAGCACCAGCAGTGCGAACAGCGCCCCGCCGACCGTGACGAGGAAGATCCCGGCATTGCTGTGGTCCACGGTCAAGACGATCGCACGCCGACCCCGGGGATCCCCGGGGATCCCCGGGGATACCCGGAGAGTGTTTCTGTTCGGGTCGCGACCGCAGGTGACCGACCGTTCTCACGGTCATCCTCCCCGTGTTCGCCGTCGGGCCGGTCGGGGTTGCGCTGATCGATCCGGCGCTGATCGGCCTGGTGCCGATCGTCCTAGCGCCGATCGGCCTAGCGCTGATCGTCCTAGCGCTGATCGGCCTCGCCCTGATCAACGTGGTCACGTCGAGGCTCTCTCATGTGCTACTGAAGGTCGATGGAACGTGTAGTGCATACCGTGTTGGAATCGACGTTCGCCCACTGTCAGGCCAACGCACCACGACGGGATGAACTCGCTCCCTTTCCTCGCCCGCCAAACCGCCGGCCGGCGCGCATCGGAGCCTGCTCGTCCCTACCGTGTTCCGGATGTCGACGGCACTCCTGACCGATCACTATGAGTTGACCATGTTGCGCGCGGCGCTCCGGTCCGGCGCGGCGGATCGTCGTGTGGTCTTCGAAGTCTTCACCCGATCGTTGCCGCCGGGTCGCCGTTTTGGTGTGTTCGCCGGCACCGGTCGGCTGCTCGATGCGCTGGCGGACTTCCGGTTCGGGCCGCCCGAGCTAGCCGCTCTGCGGGCCGCCGATGTCATCGACGAGGCCACGGCACAGTGGCTGGCGGACTACCACTTCGGCGGCGACATCCATGGCTTCGCCGAGGGCGAGCCGTTCTTCGCCGAGACGCCCGTGCTCGCCGTCGAGGGCACCTTCGCTGAGACCGTGCTGCTCGAGACACTCGTGCTCGCCATTCTCAACCACGACAGCGCGATCGCGGCCGCTGGGGCCCGGATGGTTGGGGCGGCGGGGGACCGGCCCTGTCTCGAAATGGGATCTCGGCGCACCCATGAGGCCGCCGCCGTGGCCGCCGCCCGCGCGGCCTACCTCGTGGGTTTCGCGGCCACGTCGAACCTGGAGGCCGCCCGGACGTACGAGGTCCCCAGCGTCGGTACCAGCGCGCACGCCTTCACACTCGTTCATCCAAGTGAGGCCGAGGCGTTCGCCGCGCAGGTCGCCACCCTCGGTGTCGGCACGACGCTGCTCGTCGACACGTACGACGTCCCTGCGGGGGTCGCCGCCGCCGTCGCGACGGCGGGCACCGGGCTCGGGGCCGTCCGGATCGACAGCGGGGACCTGGGTCGGGTCGCCGGCGCCGTCCGCGCGCAGCTTGACGGCCTCGGCGCGACCAGAACACGGATCATCGCGACCGGGGATCTGGACGAGCACGCCATAGCCCGGTTGGGCGACGCCCCAGTAGACGGCTACGGTGTCGGCACCGGCCTGGTCACCGGTGCGGGCGCGCCCACCGCGGGGTTCGTCTACAAGCTGGTCGAGGTCGACGGCGAACCCGTGGCGAAGAGGTCGGTCGGCAAGAGCACCCGTGGGGGGCGCAAGCGGGTCGTCCGCCGCCATGACCTCAACGGCCGGGCCGTCGCTGATGTCATCTTTCCGAGCCCGCCGGGCTCGCCGTCGGCCCCGGATCGCTTGTCCGGTCCGTCCGGTCCGGGGGTGGATCCCGCTGGCTCCGGGGACGCGCTCCCCGCGTCGCCGCGACCGCCCGACCCGGCCCGGGACCGGGACCTGTTGCGTCCGCTGGTGAAGGCCGGTGAGCCGGTCGGTGGCCTGACCGGGCCGGCCGGCACCCGGCGCGCCCGCGAGCACCATCGTCTGGCCCTCGCGGCCCTTCCCCCCACCGCTCGGGAGGTGGGCTACGGCCCGCCGTGCCTGCCCGTCGTCCACGCGGAGGGCCGTCCCTGAGCCGTCTCGGGCCTCCCTGAGCCGTCCCGGGCCGTCGGGCGGCGTCGCCCGCTGAGGTGCCGTTTCCGGCGGGAGGCCGAGGAGGGGCCCGTGTGTGCCGGCACGGGGATGGCCAGACTGGAGGGGTGGCGCCCGCCTCTCCATCGAACCGGATCCGCGGTCCGTTGGACGGCGAGGGCGGGCGGCATGACAGCGTCACCGTCATGCCGCCCGCCCTCGCCGTCAGCGTGGACGTGGTTCTGCTGACCCTGCGCGCCGGTCGGCTCTGTGTCCTGGTCATCCGCCGGGACGATCCCCCGTTCGGCGGATGCTGGGCGCTGCCCGGTGGTTTCGTCGACCGCGACGAGGATCTCGACGCCTCGGCCCTGCGGCAGCTCGCGGCCGAGACGGGCGTCACGACGACCGGTCACCTCGAGCAGTTGCGGACCTACGGCGGCGCGCACCGCGACCCGCGTGTCCGGGTGGTCAGCGTGGCCTACCTGGCCCTGCTGCCGAATCTCCCGCAGCCGCAGCCCGGCCGGGATGGACCGCGGGCCCGCTGGTGGCCGGTGGAGGACCTGGACTCGACCGACGGCCCGACGCTGGCCTTCGACCATCCGCGGATCGTGGGGGACGGCGTGGAGCGGGCCCGGGCCAAGTTGGAGTACACCCCGCTGGCCGCAGCCTTCTGCGAGGAGCAGTTCACCCTGGCCGACTTGCGCCGCGTCTACGAGGCCGCGTGGGGCGTCGCGTTGGATCCGCCGAACTTCCGCCGCAAGGTGCTGTCCACGCCGGGATTCGTCGTGCCGCTGGGCCAGCGCACCTCCCCGCGCGGTGGCGGTCGGCCCGCCGAGCTGTATCGGCGTGGCTCGGCGGTCGCGCTGCACCCGCCGCTGCTGCGCCGGTCGGTCTGAGGAGATTCCTCCGGACCGGCCGCGCAGTTGTCGCCTGCCGCGGACGACGGCTCCGGGTCGGCCGCGGCCAGCCACTCGACGATGCCCGTGACGGCGTCCCGGCAGGTGCCGCATCCGGTCGTCGCCCGGGTACCGGTGACGATCGCCGGCAGGTCACGTGCTCCGTCCAACCAGCAGCGGGTGATCCCGCCCTTGGTCACGTTGTTGCACCGGCAGATGGTGACCCGGTCGGGCAGGGTCGCCGGACTGTCGGTGACGGTGACCTCGGTCCGGGTCGGGAACAGCAGGCTGCGCCGGTCGGCCGGCACCGGAGCCTGCCGGTCGAACAGCTGCGTCACGGTCCCCACCGTCGGGTTGTCACCGAGCATGATCGCGCCCACCAGCCGGTCCCCGCGGATCACCAGCTTCTTGAAGGTGCCCCGGGTGACATCGACGAACTGCAGCACCTCGGCGTCCTCGTCGAACTCGTCCACGTCGACCTCGCCCATGGTGGCGAGATCCACTCCCGACGCCTTGAGCCTGGTCACGGGTCGGGCGCCGCTGTAGCGCGCGGCGGGGTCGGCGGCGGTGACAACGTCGGCCACCACCCGGACCTGGTCCCATGCCGGCGCCACCAGCCCCTGCACCGTCCCCTCGTGCTGCGCGCAGTCACCGACCGCGAACACGGCCGGATCGGCGGGGGAGCGCATCTGATCGTCCACCACGATCCCGGCTTCGACCGGCAGGCCGGCCGCCGCGGCAAGGTCGGTCACCGCCACGACGCCGGTCGAGACCACCAGCAGATCGGCGTCGAGCACCTCGTCGCCGGCCAGCTCCACGCCGGTGAGCCGCTCGTCGCCATGGATCCGGACGACCCTGGCCGCGAGCCGGGACCGCACCCCGAGTCCGGCCAGCGTCCGGACCAGCACCTGTCCGGCCCGCCGGTCGAGCTGGCGGTTCATCAGGTGACCCGCAGCGTGCAGGACCGTCGTGTCCAGACCGCGGCGGACCAGGCCGCGGGCCGCCTCCAGGCCGAGTAGGCCGCCGCCGAGTACCACCGCGCGGGTGGCCCGTTCGGCCTGGGTGAGGATATGCCGGCAGTCGTCGAGGGTGCGGAACGCCGCCACTCCGGGTAGCAGCGTCCCATCCGGTCGGGTCAGTCCCTCGATCGGTGGCAGCCACGCCCGGCTCCCGGTGGCGAGGATGAGTACGTCGTAGGCGACGACGCTGCCGTCGTCGGCCGTGACGGTGCGACGCGTACGGTCGATGTGGTGCGCCACCACGCCGGCCCGGACGTCGACCAGGGCGCACGGGGGCGTGTCGTCACCGCTGTCGCCGGACGCCGCATGGTCGACCAGGGTGATGTCGGCCAGATCCGCCTTTCCTGCCAGGACGTTCGACAGCAGGATGCGGTTGTAGGCGGGATGCGGCTCCTCCCCGAACACGGTGATGATCAGGTTGGGATCTCGGGAACGAAGCTCACTGATCATCCGGGAGCCCGCCATCCCATGCCCCACGATGACTACGCGGCGCGGCCCGGAGGCCCCTGTGGAGTCCGACGCGGGCGCGGCGTCGTGCATCATGGTTCGGGGCCTTGCGGTCATCACCGTTGGCGCCTTCCGCTCGGTCGGCTGCGGCCCGTCAACATGGCTCGAACGGGTTCGGCAGCCCCGACCCGTCGCGCTGGGAACGGACCCGGTGGCATGCCGATCGTCGCCCGGGTGGCCGATCGGGTCGTCGTCCGGGTTGTCGATCGGCTCGACCGCGACCGCGCACACCTTGAACTCGGGCATCCGGGACGTCGGGTCGAGCGCATCGTTGGTCAGGGAGTTCGCCCGTCCGGCCCCGGCCCAGTGGAAGGGCAGGAAGACGGTGTCGAATCGGAGGGTGTCGGTCAGCCTCGCCGGCACCTCGCAGGTGCCTCGTCGGCTCGTGACCCGCACCGGCGCCCCCTCAGCGATCCCGAGCCGTTCGGCGAGGTCGGGATGGATCTCGACGAAGGGTTCCGGCGCGGCGTCAACGAGGGGTCTGATCCGGCGGGTCTGCGCACCGCTCTGGTAATGAGCCAGCACCCGCCCGGTGGTCAGGTAGTAGGGGTACTCGGGGTCGATGTCCTCCGCCACCGGACGGTGCTCGACCGGCACGAGCCGGGCCCGTCCGTCCGGAGTGGCGAAGCGGTCCAGGAACATCCGGGGGGTGCCCGGGTGCGTCTCGTCCGGGCAGGGCCAGAACACCCCGTCCGATGCGATGATCCGCTCGTAGCTGATGCCCGCGTAGTCGGCGATCCCCCCGGCGCTGGCCCGGCGCAGCTCGTCGAAGACCGCCCGTGGTTCGCCGGGGAAGCGCTCGGCGTGGCCGAGTCGGGCGGCGAGCGCCGCGATGATCTCCAGGTCGGTGCGTACCCCGGCCGGAGGAGGCCGCAGCCGTTCCCGCCGCAGTACCCGACCCTCCAGGTTGGTCATCGTTCCCTCCTCCTCCGCCCACTGGGCGGTCGGCAGGACGATGTCGGCCATGGCCGCCGTCTCGCTGAGCACGAAGTCGGCGACGACGAGCAGGTCCAAGGCGGCCAGCCGCGAGGTGATCCGACCGGCCCGGGGGGCGGAGACGGCGATGTTGCTGCCGAGGATGAGGAGCGCCCTCGGGCCCTGCGGCGTGCCGAGCGCGTCCAGCATCTCGTAGGCGCTGCGGCCCGGACCGGGGATGGTCGTCGGGTCGACGCCCCAGATCCGACCGATGTGCTCCCGGGCCACCGGATCGATGATCTTTCGATAGCCGGGAAGCTGGTCGGCCTTCTGCCCGTGTTCCCGGCCGCCCTGCCCGTTGCCCTGGCCGGTGAGACAGCCGTAGCCCGACCCGGGGGTACCGGGCAGCCCCAGTACGAGGGCGAGGTTGATGAGCGCCGTGACGGTGTCGGTGCCCTTGCTGTGTTGTTCGGCACCGCGGGCGCTGAGCACCATCGCCCGTTCGGCCTGGGCGAGCAGGCCCACGGCGGCGTACTGGTCTGCCACCGGCACTCCGGTGATGCGCTCCACCCGTTCGGGCCAGTAGGAGGCGAGTACTGCTCGAAGCTCGGCGAGGCCCGTCGTCCGAGCGGCGAGGAAGTCGCGGTTGGCGTACCCCTCCGTTAGGGCGATGTAGGCCAGCCCGTTGGCCAGGGCCAGGTCAGTTCCCGGGGTGATCTGCAGATGTAGGGCCGCGGCGCGGGCGGTGGCCGTCAGCCGCGGGTCGACGACCACGAGCGCCCCGCCGTTCTCCCGCTGGCGGGTCAGGTACTGCATGAACGGGGGCATGGTCTCGGCCGCGTTGCTGCCGACCATGATGACGGCCCCGGCGTGCGCGATGTCCTCCAATGGGAAGGGCAGGCCCCGGTCCAGCCCGAACGAGCGGATGCCCGCGGCGGCCGCCGACGACATGCAGAACCGGCCGTTGTAGTCGATCGCGGAGCTGCGCAGCGCCACCCGAGCGAACTTGCCCAGGGCGTAGGCCTTCTCGTTGGTCAACCCGCCGCCGCCGAAGACGCCGACCGCGTCCGGGCCGTGTTCGCGCTGGAGGCGGATGATCCCTTCGGTGATGCGGTCGAGTGCCCGTTCCCAGCTCACCGGCTCGAGGGGGGCGTCGCGTCGTGGCCGCATCAGTGGGGTGGTGAGCCGGTCCGCGGCGGTCAGCAGTTCGGCGGAGGTCCACCCCTTCTGGCACATCCGGCCCCGGTTGGTGGGGAACTCGCGGGCGAGTACGGCAACCGGCCCCGGGGACCTTCCGCCTGCGGGTTCCGGGCCGTCGTCTTTTCCGGTGCCTTCCTTGGTGGCGCTCTCCGGGGTGGCGCGCAGCATCATTCCGCACTGCAGGGCGCAGTACGGGCAGTGTGTCGCAGCCTCGGCAAGGGGCGCGGCCGGCACCGGCATGGTCGTGGTCACGCACCGAGCGTGCGGCGGGGGGGTGTCCCGGTCGGGTCGGAGCCGTTTCGCGGCGGCAAAGTGGTTCTCATCCTGGCCGGCCCCCCGATGTGCGGCCCCCCGATGTGCGGCCGCGGCCCCGACGATGCCACCCTGCGGCGTTCGGTCGTCCCCCGGCGTTGGGCCGCCTGCTGAGAGGTGATTGCCGGCCACGGCACACGACCCGTCGAGGAGAACTGTCGTGGGAATGGCGTAACAATAGGAAGCGTGTCTGTCGCCACCGTGTCGCCTCTCGATGTCGAGGAAGTCGACGAGACCCTCGATGACGATCGGCCGTGGGTCACCATTGTCTGGAACGACCCGATCAACCTGATGTCATACGTGACGTATGTCTTCCAGAAGCTCTTCGGCTACAGCAAGCCGAAGGCCACCAAGCTGATGCTCGACGTCCATCACAAGGGGCGGGCTTCGGTGGCGGTCGGCAGCAGGGAGGAGATGGAAGCCGACGCCGAGCGCCTGCACGCCTACGGCCTGTGGGCCACGATCGCCCAGGACTGACCCGACCGGTGACCCGAGACCGGTGCCCGACCCGGGGCTCGTTCCGTCGCACCGGTGCCCTGCCGCCCGGAGCAGCCCATGCTGCATGCCCTGGGTAGGCTGGCTGCGTCCGTGGTCGGACGGTTCAGACGGTCATGTGGGGCGGTCGTCCCGGGCGCACCGTCGCCGGGAGCGTGAGAGTGGGGGAACGGAGGGACGTGGCTGACGGCTTCCGCCGCACGCGTGCCGGGATCGAGCTGCGCCTTGCCCGGCTCGAGGCGGCGTTGCTGATCGAGCTCGTCGGCCAGATCGAGTCCCTGCTCGAACCACCGCCGGTCGAGGATCCGCTGGAGGCGCTGGTGGGGCTGCGTGACACCGCGCCGCCGCCGCCGGACGATCCGGCGATCGCTCGTCTGCTTCCCGACCCCTACCCGGACGATCCGATGGCTTCCGGGGACTTCCGCCGCCGCCGGACGGACGATCTGCTCGCCCGCAAGCGTGACGCCGCTCGGCGGGTGCTGTCCGCTGTGCCGGCGCCTGGGAGGGCGCTCCTGCTCGACGAGGAGGCCGCTCAGGACTGGCTGACGACGCTGAACGACCTCCGGTTGGTGCTGGGAACCCGGCTCGGTCTCACCGACGACGACTCCACCGCGGAACTCGAACACCTCGACCCGGACGATTCCCGCCGCCCGCTCGTCGCGGTCTACGCGTTCCTGACCGAGCTGCTCGATGATCTGACCCGAGCTCTGGGGTAGTCGCGGGCGAAGGCCGACCCGAACCGCCCCTTCGGCGTCGTACGGTGGGCTCGTGCTGCGAATCGACCGTGCCTGCTATGAGGCGATCGTCGCCCATGCCCGCCGAGATCATCCCGACGAGGCCTGTGGCATCGTCGCCGGCCCCCTGGGGTCGGACCGGCCGGAGCGGTTCATCCCGATGGAGAACGCGGAGCGCTCGCCGACCTTTTACCGCTTCGACCCAATGGAGCAGCTCAAGGTGTGGCGGGAGATGGACGACCGGGAGGAGGAGCCCGTCATCATCTACCACTCGCACACCGCAACCGAGGCGTACCCGTCCAGAACCGACGTGTCCCTTGCGGCCGAGCCGGGTGCGCACTACGTGCTGGCCTCCACCCGGGAGCCGGACGCGACCGAGTTCCGGTCCTACCGGATCGTCGATGGCGTGGTCACCGAGGAGCCGGTGGAAATCGTCTGAGACGACCTGGTGTTGCAGATGACGCGGCGACGGACGATGACGCGGCGACGGACATGGTCCGGGAAGGGACATGGTCCGGGAAGGTGGTGGACACGGTCCGGGAAGATGATGACTGCGGAGCCTTGGCACCCACGACTCGTCCGCTTGTCCGCCTGAGGTAGAACCCGCTGACGTGACACCCCGCCCATCCGGGCGGCGCCACCGCCGAGCCCGGCCGGTGGCACCCGCGAAAGGAGCACCATGGCAGTCCAGGTCCGTGTGCCGACGATCCTGCGTACCTACACGGGAGGTTCGAAGCTGGTCGAGGGCACGGGCGACACGGTCGCCGCGCTCTTCCTCGATCTCGACTCCCGGTATGCCGGGCTGCGGGGCCGGCTGGTGACCGGTGACAACGGTTCCGAGCTGCACCGCTTTGTCAACATCTACGTCAACGACGAGGACGTTCGTTTCCTCGGCGGTCTCGACGCCAAGCTCAGCGACGGCGACGAGGTCACCATCCTTCCTGCCGTCGCCGGCGGCTCCGTCGACGTCGGGGAGTTTTCGGGCAGTGCCGAAGTTCCGGGCAGCGAGGGGCTGGCCGTGCTGTCGCCTGGCATGTCGCCCGGGTGGCACTGACGCGAGCGACGGGTCCCGACTCATGCGCTTCTCCTCCCTGGCCGACTCCGTCGGCCGGACCCCGCTGGTCGGGCTTCCGCGACTGTCGCCGTCGCCGGATGCCCGGCTGTGGGCGAAGCTGGAACAGGACAACCCGACCGGTTCGATCAAGGACCGGGCGGCGCTGTGGATGATCGCCGACGGCGAGAAGCGCGGTCTGCTCACTCCGGGCGCGACCGTGCTCGAACCGACGTCCGGTAATACCGGGATCTCGCTGGCCATGGCCTGCCGTCAGCGGGGCTACCGGCTGATCTGTGTGATGCCGGAGAACACCTCGATCGAGCGCCGTCAGCTCCTGCAGATGTGGGGCGCCGAGATCAGGTTCTCGCCCGCCGCCGGCGGATCGAATGAGGCGGTCGCCGTCGCGAAGCGGCTGGCCGCTGAGAATCCCGACTGGGTGATGCTCTACCAGTACGGCAATCCGGCGAACGCCCAGGCGCACTATGAGACGACCGGGCCGGAGATTCTCGAGGACCTGCCCGAAATCACGCACTTCGTGGCGGGCCTCGGCACCACCGGAACCCTCATGGGAACGGGTCGTTACCTCAAGGAACGGGTACCGGACATCTCGATCGTCGCGGCCGAACCGCGCTACGGCGAGCTGGTGTACGGGCTGCGCAACATCGACGAGGGGTTCGTTCCCGAACTGTACGACCCGTCGGTGCTCACCTCGCGATACTCGGTCGGTCCGCGGGAGGCGCTGCGCCGTACCCGCGAGCTGGTGCAGGAGGAGGGCATCTTCGCCGGGATCTCCACCGGGGCCATCCTGCACGCGGCGCTTGCGCAGGCCGAGCGGGCGGTAAAGGAGGGCAAGTCGGCCGATATAGTCCTGATCGTCTGTGACGGTGGCTGGAAGTATCTGTCCACCGGCGCCTACGCCGGCACCCTCGAAGAAGCCACAGCCGCCCTGGAAGGGCAGCTGTGGGCCTAGCCCCGCATGGCGGCTTCGCCGCGATGCGGGGACCCCTGGCCTTGGGCGCCGTTCGGGGTTTCCGTCAGCTCGCCTTCGGCGAGCTTCCTGGGGGAGCCGTCGGGGGTGGTTGGCGGCTTCGCCGCGATGCGGGGACCCCTGGCCTTGGGCGCCGTTCGGGGTTTCCGTCAGCTCGCCTTCGGCGAGCTTCCTGGGGGAGCCGTCGGGGGTGGTTGGCGGCTTCGCCGCGATGCGGGGACCCCGGCGGCTTCGCCGCAATGCGGCGGTTCAGTCGGTGGCGGGGG